>JBGSKR010000316.1:0-3599 GCA_041741135.1 Mariniblastus sp. | reverse complement strand
GTCTGTATCGGTCGTGAGCACCGAAGTCATTTCGTCGTTACATGTTGAAGTCGAAGCAGTCGCCGAAATTGGGCGTGGAGAATGTAAATGAGGGTGGCAGTCTCGGAGTGAGTTCTCCGCTGGAAGATCAAATGCGGTATCGGTTGATGGCGGATTGAACGAAGATGGGTACGATGAACGGTTTGCCTCAGTTGCCGTCGGCGATTTCCGGTCGCGATCGGATGGAGAAAACGAACTCGACTCTCGGGGCACGATTGTTTCTGGCTTCGTCGGTCGCAGCGACGTAAGCATTTGAAACGGATCATCAACCGGTTTATGGTCAGCAATGCTGTCGTCGTTAAACTTTGTAAGAGCAATCCTGTTATCCAAGGGCGGTGGATTCGCAAAAGATTCGCGTGAAGTGTTTTCGCTCGGACCTGCAAGATCGCTGGAGTCTTTCTGAGGAAGCGTCGGAAGTTGAGTTGAGATTGACAAACGCGGAGAGTCAATCGCAATTGCCCTGGAGTTTTCACTTGAAGCGTTCGAATGGGGGTCTCTTGCAACCAGCGACGCTGGATCATTTTTCATCAACCCAGCTTCGGACATGTTGCCTGGGTACTGCGGCCACACGGATTCAGCAACCGGTGCGAGGCGAACACTCTCGGGAATCGTTCTCCCAACACCAGCAATTTTGTAATAGGCGACATACACGAACAGAATCAGCAGTACTGCGATGACCACCATACCGGCTTGGGCTTCGCGAAACAGTTGAGCGTTCGAATTGGGACGAAACGGATCTCGCATCGGATTCCACCGAAGAAAAGAAATCGATCAGAACAGTGGCGGAATCATAGCGAAATCCAAAAAATGGGGAAACGTTGAAATTTATAAGTGCATTGGCGTAAATCACCCAAGCTTCGTATAATCCGGGGCTGCACAAAATAAGTTTGAATTTTCGCAATCCTCAGCTCGTACGCTTTATGGCAAAGATCCCCGCCAAAAACATTCGCAATTTCTGCATCATCGCGCACATCGATCATGGCAAAAGCACCCTTGCTGACCGCATGCTCGAATTCACCGGCACGGTCCAAAAGCGTGACATGAGTGAGCAGGTTCTTGATGATATGGAATTAGAGCGCGAACGCGGGATTACGATCAAAGCCCGTGCTGTCGCCATGCGAGTCAAACATGGCGGCCAAGATTATGAGTTAAATCTGATCGACACCCCGGGACATGTAGATTTTCAGTACGAAGTTTCTCGGTCACTGATGTGCTGCGAGGGAGCTTTGCTTCTCGCCGATGCGTTCCAAGGCGTCGAAGCGCAAACTGTTGCGACGGGTTACGCCGCCATTGAACATAATTTGTCAATCATCCCCGTCATCAACAAAATCGATTTGCAGTATCAGCGTGCCGACGAGGTCGCTCAAGAGATGGAGCAATCGCTGGGCGTCGATCTGGAAAAACTGGTCAAAGTCAGTGCCAAATCCGGAATCAATATCGACCAACTGATCGAATCGATTATCAAGAACATTCCGCCGCCGACCGGCGATCCTGACGGATCATTGCAAGCAATGGTCTTCGATTCTCATTACGATGAGTTTCGCGGCGCCATCACTTACGTTCGCTTGATGGCCGGCACCGTAAAGAAAGGTAGCAAGATTCAGTTTCTTCGCGGTGGCACGACTCACGAAGTCATCGATCTCGGCCAGTTCACGCCCAAACAAACTTCGCGAGATGAATTGCGAGCGGGCCAAGTCGGTTATCTCGTTTGCAACATCAAATCGCTCGATCAAGTCCACGTCGGAGACACGATTACCGGACTTGGGATTCATGCCGCCCCTGCCCTGCCCGGTTATCGCGAGCCAAAACGCATGGTCTATTGCGGACTTTATCCGTCCGACGGGCAAGACTTCACCGAACTTCGCGACGCGCTCTCCAAACTCGCAATCAACGATCCCAGTTTCGAGTTCATGCCCGAATCCAGCGAAGCACTCGGCTTCGGTTTTCGCTGCGGCTTCCTGGGGATGCTGCACATGGAGGTCGTGCAACAGCGACTGGAACAAGAATCCGACGTTGATCTCGTTCAGACCGCTCCCAACGTGACTTATAAGATCATCAAAAAGAACGGCGAGGAACTGGAAATTCACCGCCCGCAGGAAGTCCCCGATCCTGGCGACATTGAAGAATTCTTGCAACCGATCGTGCGAGTGAATCTGATCCAACCACAGGAATACGTCGGCCCAGTAATGAAGCTCTGCAACGAGCGCCGCGGCATCCAACAGAATACCGAGTATCTTTCGCCCACGCGCGTCATGTTGACATTTGATCTCGCGCTCGCGGAAGTCATTTACGACATGCATGACCGCTTGAAATCGATCACGCGTGGATACGGCACAATGGACTACGATATCATCGGCTATTTTCCTGCCGATCTCGTGAGGATGGATATTCTGGTTAACGCCAACAAGGTCGACGCGCTGAGTATCATTTGTCACCGAGCCGACGCTGATCGACGTGGACGTGCTGTGTGCAAAAAACTGAAAGAAGAAATCTCGCGGCACATGTTCGAGGTTGCTGTCCAAGCCGCGATTGGCTCTCGCATCATCGCCCGTGAAACCGTCAAAGCCTTGCGTAAGAACGTAACCGCAAAGTGTTACGGCGGTGACATTTCACGCAAACGAAAATTGTGGGCGAAGCAGAAAGAAGGCAAGAAGCGTATGAAGTCCGTCGGCAGCGTCGATATTCCTCAACGTGCATTCATGGCAATTCTCAGCACCGGCGAAGAGAAATAGTAGCGGCCTGCATTGAACCAAACCTTCTTCGACCTCAGTACCCCAACGATTACATCGGCGTTAAAACTAACCCTTCGATTGGAGAAGAAAAATGCTCTCTAGAATCTGCGTCTCAACGTTGTTCACATTCCTGATCGCGGGAACCTCGTTCTTAATCTCAGCCGCTCAAGCGCAAGATGACGCCATTGACTCCAACCTAACAGTCGCTGTCCTTCAGGATGACGAAGTTCCTCCCGATGAACCCAATATGAAACCGTTTGCGGAACCCGCCGACAATGAAAAACGATTCGTGATCACTTTGCCTCATAAAGAGCGAGGGGACGAAGACGACTTCAAAGTCGAACTGATCGTCGGAAAAACAGTCATGACTGACGGCGTCAATCGGACTTTCATGGCGGCTCAAATCGAAGAAAAAACCGTCGAGGGCTGGGGATACCCGTTCTACAACGTGAGCGGTAGCGGAGAAATCGCCAGTACTCTCATGGCCGCCATTCCCCCGCGACCACCCGTCGAAAAATTTGTCACCGGTCAACCGTTGCTGATTCGCTACAACAGCCGCATCCCGATCGTCGTCTACGCCCCCAAGAACTTGGAAATCCGTTACCGCATCTGGTCTGTTTCCGGCGAAGCCGAACCGGCGGAACCAAAGTAAAGCTATCAGTTGTCGGACGTTGGCTCATGGTTCCGTCTTCCGCATCAGAATTCGGGCAACGCATTGGCTAAGTCATCGGAATCAGAATTAAAAAACTGGAATGACTCATTCCAGTTTCTGTCCGTCTTTCAATAGTCGCTCTCGCAGTTTCTCGTAGGGAACCGCTTGCACGGACG
>JBGSKR010000315.1:0-2072 GCA_041741135.1 Mariniblastus sp. | reverse complement strand
GTTGAAGGAACGAATCACGTAGTCGCGATAGGGCCAAGCGTTAGGGCGTTCCGTGTTCACCTCAAAACCATGCGTGTCGGCATAGCGAACGAGATCGAGCCAATGCTGCGCCCAGCGTTCACCGTATCGCTGCGAACTCAGCAGGCCATCAACCACTCGCTCGAAGGCATCGTTTCGATCATCGCCCAAAAAGTCACGAACTTGCTCGGGGGTCGGCGGAAGTCCGATGAGATCGAACTGAACGCGGCGCAGCCAACTCACGCGGTCAGCTGCGGGCGACATCTCAAGCCCGTTCTCAGCGAGCTTGGTGTCAATGAGCGCGTCGATCGAAGCTGGACTTGCAGGCTCAAGGTTCAATTTGTTCGCGACAACTGGTGGTTGCAATGCCTTAAAGCTCCAGTGGTCGCGGGTATCTTTCATTTCCACCAAATCAACGCCATCGGGCCAAACGGCTCCTTCATTGACCCAGCGCCTCAGGATATCGATCTCCGCCGCAGCAAGCTTTCCGTCGGGAGGCATGACCTCATCGTCATCGTCGGAAGTGATAAAGTGAATCAACGGACTGTCTAGGGCGTTACCCGGAATGATATCCGGCCCATGATTGTCGCCGCCTTTGAGAGCGAACTCCTTGATGTCCAAACGAAAGCCCGATTCTCGCTCGTCTTCACCGTGACAATCGTAGCAGTGTTTCTCGAAGATCGGGCGAACGTCGCGAACAAAGTCCACCGGTTCGGCAGCTTGAATCACGACGCACCAAATGGGAAGTAAAAAAATGTTCAACGGAATGCTCTGAAGATTATTGCTTTTCGTTTCGTGGCATAGGCTTCCAGCCTGTGTAGGACTACTACTTATCCATGTTGCAAGCTCGCGATTCCGTGACAAAAAATTGGTATTTGCGAGAGTTTTGGCGGAAAATGACTTACGTCGTAGAGTGCGTCAAGACGTCGTGGGATAATTTCAGAGTCATATTCCATTCCAAACTCTCGGAACTTCAGAGTGCTTTAGATTCGCCAGTTCAACACGACTGCGGAACACACCCGTCGAGCTACACAAACACCGAGTGGAATCGCGTTTCTGCTTCCGCATCACCGATAACGACCAGTTCCGTATCAGGCAGCAAAAGAAATGCCGCGTCTGGATTCGTTTCGAATTTTCCGTCTCGAACCACCGCCACAATACTGCAGCCAGAACTCTCGCGAACGCCACTTTCGGCCACCGTTTTGCCGTGCAGACGAAGTGGAGTTGGCAGACGGAAGACATGCAAACCTTCCGCCAAGTTCGCACTTTTCGGATTCATCAATCGACCGGGCTTCTTGAACAGAGAATTTGAGCATCGGCTCCGTTCGTCCCTCACTACGGGATGTCAAATTCTAGTAGTTAGCGAAAGTGAGCTGATCAATTCTGGTTTACAGAGTTGATACGGTTTGAGAAATATCTAAAGTTGGCGTTGCGCCGATGAACAGTGACTCCGGAAAAACGTCTGGGAAAAGAAGAACGATGGGGGGCGGACGTAGGTAAGTCGAGTTCTGTACATGGCAACGCTGGCTGCCACCCGCTTCAACCAACGGATCAGAAAATTCTATCAGCATTTGTTAATCGAGGGGAAACCGAAAAAACTGGCGTTGGTTGCAGCGATGCGCAAGCTGTTGATCATCCTTAACAATCTTGAACCCAAAAAAGAAAAATCAAAATTACTTCGTTTTGAATATTGACTTAACTTAATACCGTCGCTTATTGGTTATCCCGCGGCGGCGATTAACGACTAAATGCGTTTTTGAAACATGCTGCAGACACTGCCAATGAGCCAGCCGTTATTCCAATACCTAAGAAAGAGAATCCAACGCCAATAATTCCCAGCAACTGAAGAAGCTGAAGCGTACCAAAAATGCCAACCACTATTCCGATCAAAATCAATCCGATTGACGGAGACGGATTCGACTGTTTTGCGGCGTTAGCATCTACCGAGCGTTTAGTAGTTGGTTGTTTTTTTTCAAAATTAAACAATTCCGACTCGTCACTTTCAGTGGCGTAAGGTATCGGTGATTGACTGGAATCTGGGACTATGGCGATTG
>JBGSKR010000314.1:0-1861 GCA_041741135.1 Mariniblastus sp. | reverse complement strand
CGAAGCAATGAAAGCGACTTCGATGCTGTGGCGAAGCACATTTTGGGTGTAGCTTGTGCGGTAGTGCAAACGCCCGAGCAATTCGATGACGGGTTTCTTGATGCCTTGCAAGCCAACTTCTTGAACGGCTTCGGTGCCCTTTTTCAGAATCACCGTCTCCATTTCAGCTTGCATCTCGGCGACGACTTCTTCGATGCGCGAGGGATGAATACGACCGTCAGCGATCAATTTTTCCAGAGACAATCGGGCGACCTCGCGACGAACCGGATCGAAACCGCTGACAATCACCACGCCAGGCGTGTCGTCGATGATGACATCCACGCCAGTTTCTTTTTCGAACGAGCGAATGTTGCGGCCCTCGCGTCCGATGATGCGGCCTTTCATATCGTCGCTGGGGATGTCAACGGTGCTGGTGGTGTGATCGGAAGTGTGACTAGCCGCGAAACGCTGGGTGGTCATCATCAAGATGTCGCGCGATTTGGCTTCGCAAATTTCCTGCATCTTTTTCTCGTGATCGAGAATGCGTCCGCCGACTTCGTCTTCAAGCTCATTTTCCAGCAAACTCAGCAGTCGCGTGGTGGCTTCGTCTTTTGAAAGGCCCGTGATTTGATGCAACTGTTTTCTTTGTTTTTCGAGAACGGCTCCCATTTCTTTTTCAACTTGGTTGGCCTGATCGAGTTTAACTTTCAGTCGATTCTGCGAAGCCTCGATGAACTGTTCTTGTTTTTTTACGTCTTCGATTTGTTGATCGAGAAACGTTTCGCGTTTGTCGAGAACACGTTCCCGTTGGTGCACTTTTTCGCGCAACTTTCCCAGCTCGCGTTCGGCTTCGGCTTCACGTTTGAGAGCCAGTTCTTTGAGTTCGATTTCGGCGTCTTTTTTGACGAGTGCCGCATCGCGGTGGGCAATGTCAAGAATGGCTTGAGCTTTCGCTTGCGCCCCACGCCCGACAAGAAACGAATACAGCAGGATTAGTCCGCCCCCGAGAACGAGACCGCCCAATAAGTAGAGAAGCTCAACTTGATTCATCTTCTGTGCTCCTATGGTTAATCCCGGACGTACAGAATGCCAGTGATCAGGAGAGCCGAAGAGTTTCCAGGTTGAGGAGGATTGAGTGTGTTATTTTAGCGCTTGAACGAGGTTCGCCAGCGACGAAAACCGTCCCAAATTCGCGCAAGGGGAGACGCAGAAACGTCGCCGCCGTTTGTAAGCGTTCCCTTGTTTCGTCGCGGTTCAACTTTGTGTGCATGGCCATCGGAAAACGACTGAACTCCGACTACTTGCCAGCCTGACGATCGCCCGTCACGCTGATGTTGAACGACGGCAGAAACCCATCCGAAAAATGGCAACCAGACCGCGATGAGGGACAGTTTGTCCATCGAGCGGCCAGCGTGGGAACGACGTACCTCGATGCCTGACAGCGGACGCACCCAGGGCGAGATCCGGATCAAGACACCGAGAATGAGGTAAATCACTTCCACAATCAGTTCAATCTGTTGTTAAACAGTTACCAAAATCGAATGCGGGGAACCAAAAATGAGTCACCAACCGGATTCTTTAGTCTTTGCTCTCACCGACCCGTGATGCATCGCAACGCCGAGTGGTTTGTTAAAATTGGCCCTTTCGATGACGAATTGCGGAGCAGTCCATCACCATGAAAGTACCTTCGGGATAAATCATATCAAAGTTGACTGAATATACAATCAAGCCAATTAGCCAACCTCTGAGAAAAATGCCGGAAAGCCATTTATCGCGAATTTGCCAACAAGTCGCCGCCGTGTGGCCGACTAACCGCTGGATCGGGTTTCCGACTTTAGTCGCCGTTTCCGGTGGTGCGGACAGCGTAGCGCTATTGCGGCTG
>JBGSKR010000313.1:0-4896 GCA_041741135.1 Mariniblastus sp. | reverse complement strand
AATCGCCCAGCGTCGTCGGCGGTCACCAGTTCTGCATTGATGCCCAGCGACGCGGCGGCTTTGATCATCTTCTGCAACGATTTATCGTCCGATGGTGCCAAGAAGCCTTCTTCGGGATTGTGCAGAATCGCTAAATCATACCGCGAATTCAATTTTTTAGATTTCGCGGTTCCGGCACCTTGAAAATGACGCTGAGCCTGTTCGGCGACAAACTTCCGATGTGACGCTGAAACATCTTGCAAGCCAATCGCGCGAGCGGTGCGCAGTCGCCACTTGTTAGTTTTCTTGAACTCGAAGCGCAACAGCGGAGCTTGAAACAGAATCGACAGCTCTCGCGCAAGTCGATTGTAGCGCTCGGTCATGTTGCGACCAAAATAAACGCTCAACGAGAATTTGTCAGACTTGATCGGAGCAAGGCATTTATTGATTAGCTCATTCAACTCTGCTGAAACCAAGTGGACAGCATTCGTCTGAGAATGATTGAGCGCGAGGTCTTGAATGGTAACAATGCCCGGAAAAGGGCGATGCCTCCGGGCTTCTGCGAGCAAGGAAACGTAGTAACCCAGCGACTGATACTTATACGATTTAGCGAGGTTGTAAATTTTGATGTTGCGTCGGCGATTCCATTCAGGAACGGTGAGGTACTCTTGTGGCGAAATGACTTCGACGTTGGGAAGGTCGCTAAACCAGTCTTGCTGGGTATCTGTAACGATGACGATGGCCATGGTGGGAAGCTGGAAGCTTGACTTGTGAAGTGTAAAAGATGAAGTGATAGGGATGAAGCTTAAAATTTTGAAAGGTACTCAACCTTCGTTAATGGAAGCCTGTAGATTTTTTGGTTCGACAACCAACAGATTAGCATCGTAAGTCACGATGCCTAGCAAAATCGCCGACGCGAGTTGATCAAGTGGAAACCAATACTGCGACGCTGGAAAGCGTGGGTTGGGGTGCGAGGGATCGGAGATTCGCACGCAGTCCCGTTCCTCGTCGTAACCACTCAACACGACAAAATGCCCGACCGGTTGTCCGCCCACATCGTCCGGAATTCCGCTGATGCCAAACTCGTTCGGCGGATGCGGTCGCTCGCGAGGTTCCTGATAGAGAAAGGTGGCACTCAGTCCCGCCAAGACTGGCACTTTGGCGGTGATATGTTGCTTGATCAACTTGCGTTCGAGGGGTTGCATGTCGATCTCACCGCCCAACTCCAGAAAACGCAAATAAGCCGTTGTCGCCCGATCCAATCGAGCGTCGTCAGCTCGCTTTAGCTCGTGCTGTCGCTTTAGTTTCTCGGTTAAATCTGCTTGCTGCGATTGAAACCAAGTCGGGTCGAAGACTTGAACGTTGTAGGTGAAAATTTTTGCGGAGTAACCATTCTTAAGCGCGTGACAACCAAGCTCAACCGCTAACGTGCCGCCGTTTTCAAGTTGTGGGATGTCGTCAACGATCGAAACGACGGTTCGGTGGTCTCCCCAGAATTTGTAGATCGCTTGTAAGCATGTCGCGCCACAAGCGGAGTCGCTTGGTTGCGGTTCGATCTCGACAGGGAGAGAAATTTTCATGGACATCTAATTTGGCAAAATCCGTTTTTTCGATTGCCGGTAAATTGAATCTTCAGCAGCCTTTTCGTCAATATCCAGTGGCATTTGGCTATTGGTCGTTACGAAAAGCTGTTCAAATGGTGCTCGACGCAAATCGTGAGCAAGCAGGCCGGTCAAATGGCTAATCAGATCGTGAACGGCTGAAAAAATAAATGGCCAGTCCGCTCGCGACTGTAACCGCAAAACCGATGAGCTGTTGTGGGCGATCGACCAGCGACAATCCCGCCAGCCCAAGCGTGGCGGAAACATACAACAGCGCGACAATCCGAAAGTACAGTCGCGCGAGTTGCCCTTCTTCAGCTCGACGATTCCAAAAAATACACGCCACCGTCAAGGCCGCACTGACCGACAGCGTGAATCCCAAATAATCCAGTAGCGAGTAGATCGTGGTGAAATAAACCATCGCCGACGCACAGCCAACTTGCAACCAGATTGCCGCCGCCGGAATTTCTTCTCCGTGCTGTCGAGACCAGCGAAAACATTTTGGGAAAACTCCGTCTTCGGCCATTTTCGCATACACGCGCGGACCAGCGACGATCATCGACGAAACCGAACTTAGTAAAGCCAGTCCCGCGACCAGCCGAATCAGGATTGCCAACCCTTCACCCCCGATAGCCAGCGCCGCAACTTGAGCCACATCCGGCGCCCCAGAAACGCTTTCAGGCTCGGCTCCGTACACAAAACAAAAATTCAGAGCCAGATACAGCAGCGAAACCAGCAGCGTTCCCAGCAACATCGCGCGCGGCACATTCTTGCGAGCGTCTTGGACTTCATCCGAAATATAAACTGCCGCATTGAATCCGCTGAAGCTCAGCGAAATCCAGACCAGCGCCGACGCAAACGCAAACAGCGAAAACGGCGCGCGCTTGTCGGGTAGCTTCAGCCCATCCCAATTCGCTGGAAACAACCAAAACGCCGCCGCCAGAAACAACAGTAGCAATCCGATCTTCAATACGACAACACCATTCTGAGTCATGACTCCAAAACGCAGAATTGTCGAATGCAACAATCCGAAGAACAGAATCGTGGCAATTCCAATCGTGCCCGATGGCAGCCAATCGGGACGCGAGCCGACGGGAACCGCATACTCTTCGAACGTCGTCGCGACAAATGCAATCGCTCCAGTAAATCCTGCCAACAGCGAAACCCAGCCCGCCAGAAATCCAACTGCCGGATGCACCATCCGGCTGAGGAACAAATACTCGCCGCCGGATTCTGTAATTCGCCGAGCCAGTTGTCCGTAGCTGATCGCACCACAAATCGCGACTACACCGCCGACGAACCAAGCCAACACCACCCATTTCCGGTTCCCAAGATCAGCCAGCGAAAGTCCGCTCGTCGCGAACACGCCCGCTCCGATCATGTTGGCGACCACCAAAAACGTGGCTGACCATAGGCCAAACGTTTTGCGGGAACTGGAAGTTATTTCGTTCAAGGATTGCCTTTGTGCGAACGGATCAATCAGACGGATTTCGAAGTTCTTCCATTTGAGTCATCCGACGAAATCGTACAAGAACTCGATCTTCCTGACTCGAACAGGCTTTGAATTGCTGTTATAATCGTGCTAATTCAAAATCGAGTCAACCCAAACAGTCGCATCAGCACTATGAAACTAATCGGACAAGCTTTCAGCAAAGGCCGCATCGATTTTACTCGCGAGGACAACCCGTGGGCGTTCCAACGAATCGATTCCGGCATGAAGCAGTCGCAAGCCGATCGAATCCGCGTCGATCCAACTCAAGCCGTCGTCGAATTGCGATCGGCTCCGGTCAACTCCGGTGGTGCTCCTCCATGGATGAAAGAGATGGAAGGCATCTTGCGCAGTTGCGATTTCATGTATCTGCAATACAAAAGCGGGGTGCTGCGATTTCGACGAGCGACGCACCTGATCGGAACCGACAAACAATTTGTAACTCTGGGCAATCAGGACGAGTTCGATCTTTATGCTCAAGAGCACTGGAAGAAAATTCGTTATCTGTACGCGATGCGGCGGCCCGGTGCGTTCTGTTTTGATGTCAATACGATGATCACCCACCGAACGACGCACACAGAGAAGACTCGGCGAATCGAGATGCCCGCTCGCATTGATTTGACGTCTCCTAGTGGACAACCCACGATTTCGTTTGATTCGACAGGCTATACGGCCAGTGTCGAAATCGTGGAGTGGCGTGGGACGGTCAGAGAAGGCGAGATCGGAAAGTATGCTCCCGATGATTCGCACATCGAGTTTTCGGTGACTCAGGTTCATCGACCCTTCACGTTCTTACACGAAGATCGCAAAGAGTTTCACAATCATTCCTAC
Source organism: Mariniblastus sp. (assembly GCA_041741135.1). GTDB lineage: Bacteria > Planctomycetota > Planctomycetia > Pirellulales > Pirellulaceae > Mariniblastus. Next base: position 996 of record JBGSKR010000313.1, on the reverse strand, counting down.
ACTTTTTCTGGCGATAAAATGCGAGATCAATTGCGGCGATTGGTGAAACGAAAACTGGCTTTGTTGCAAGAAAGTTTGGACGCCGAAAACCAGTAGTGACACCAGTTGTGAATTTAGACAGGAAGATTTGACGACAGAAAATTTTCGTAACCGTTCACGGTGATCTCGAAAAAGATCGCGGATCGACGAGGTTCGTAGCCGAAGTCGTGAGACTTCGGTTTTATCTGTTTGGTAAGTTTCCGAACTCTCACGAGTCCGGCTACAATCCGTGAACGGTTACAAATTTTCTTTGTTGCAAGCCTATTAAGGTTGAATAAACAGCGCTCGTTTTTGATTCGGCAAGGAATAATCAAAACCGCAGTTGAGAAACAATTCATCCGAAGAAGAAATCGCCATGACTTCGACGATTTGCATCTCGTGAGCTCGTTGCACACACAGAGCGACCAACGAGCGTCCAACGCCGCGACGCTGGTGCGAATCGCTGACGGCGAGGCACTGAATCTCTGCCAGTTTTCGAGAGTAGATTTCGATGGCTGCGAAACCGATAATCTCGCCATCCATCTGCGCAATGAAAGCGTGCTTGAGCAGCAACTCCAGTTCGATGCTAGTTCGTTGCAATAGTTGCTTGCCATTCATGAACGGTTGCAAAAAATGATGCACGCGTTCCAGGTCATCATGCGAAGCACGGATGTACTCGATCTCTTCCATCTTGGGCGGTAATTGTGGGTTGCCAGTCTGTGAGGTTGATGTCATGGTGTGACTAAGCTTCTAGCTTGTGGGTGTGGTACGTGGAATAAGCTTCCAGCCTGTGGGCGGGAATAAATCCAGGTTGGAAGCCTATGGCACGGCTGAAATTATTTACGACAGCACCAATGTTGGATCATTTTGGCATACATCTCGGTGCCCAACTTCAATTGTTCCAGCGAAATCCACTCGTCATGCGTATGAGCCTGGGCAATGCTCCCTGGACCAAAAACAATTTTCTCGTTCAGCTCC
>JBGSKR010000312.1:0-3688 GCA_041741135.1 Mariniblastus sp. | reverse complement strand
TCAATTTCACCGCACTTGCTCTTTATGCTCCAGAGCGAGAGGCAATCATACATACCACCACCAGGATGAGTTTCTAGCAACATGAACTCACTGGGATGACGCCGCCATAACTCGGCAACCAGTCGCCACGACAGAATCTCCAAAATTTGGGGAGCGACGTTCAATGGGTCGGAGTTCCCAAAAGAAGCGATCAGCTCACCGGCCCGAATCTTGATATTCGTGGCAATCTTCGATGCAATTACCAATTGCAACGCATCCACCGCTCGATCGGCTTGAAAGATCAGCTTGGCATTGGAGCAGCGAATTGCCGCACCTGCATCATTGCTTATGCCTTCTTTGACCAGTCGTTCGATCAAATCTGCTTTTGAAACCTCTCCATCCGCATAGCTCCGAAAGAGCTCAAATTGCAGAACAAAAACTTTCTTGCCGACCGAATTTAATTTTCGGACTAATTCGTCTTGGTTCATGTTAGGCCAACGTGAAAAAATCGTATCGGTACTCTTCAGTTCGCAATTAACCTGCGATTTTGTTGAAGTAGGAAATGGGCGGATGTTGGATCGCTCAGGCGAGTCTGGAGCATCGCAATCGCCAACTCCGGATCGAGACAATCAACGAACTTGATGCCCCGCAACGCGGCTTCATCAACTTGCGGACGCATGAAGTTGACGTCTTGTTTATCGACCGCCTCGATGGCAACACGGATAGCGTCTAGCCCGACGCCGGACTCAAACTTGATCAGGAAATTCGTGGCAACAACTTGACTCCCAAGTTCCTGCGACAGACTGCCGGCAATCGTCGCATTGGCTCGCCGTCCTCCGAATGTCCACCACTCGAATTCATCATTGCGTCCCGGCAAGCAAACCGATGCTTGGGCATCCAGCCAGTCGTATTCAGCTCGGATTTCCTGTAGTTGGCGGTTCGTCCGATCCGACCATTCCGGTGGCGTGCTGTCGGAAACAAGTATCTGTTTAATCGCTTGGCATAGTTCGAATCCAAACGCCTGTGCCTCGCCCTTCCACCGGGTGCGACCGCGAGCGTTGATCGCTTCGACATACGCTTTCCTGCGGGGCCAGTCGATGTAGTTGACTCGCCATGCGCGACCGCTGAGCAACAACACCCGCGGCCCGTCGGTCGTACCAAGAAAAGTCATTTCATCGACGTAACCAATTTCCTGACGGCCATTGAGCACCGTAAACTGCGGTGGTGCCATGAAAACAGAAAATAGCTCCAGAAAATTACTGCGGCCATAATTAGCTTCGCCTTCCTGACCGAACGCAAGAATTCCAGCGTCCTCCCAAAGAATTCCACGATCGAGCATCGACTGGATCACCTCGTCCAACCGATCGACGTTCGCGTATTCCAGGAAGCCCTTTAACCAAACCGGAATCTGACTACGGCCAATACCGCTTTGCTGTAGCACCAGCGCCATGATTTGCTGGGCGACAACGTGATACGGTTCCGGTGGCGGAACGATCGGCTCAACGAATCCTGATTTCCACAATTCGATCAAGCCAGCGGCCTGAATCAACGTTTCATCCTTGGTCGCCAGAAACAGACAGTTTCGCTGCGCGCCCGCACGCCGCCCGGTTCGTCCCATCCGCTGTAGAAAACTGGCAACGGTGCTTGGCGAGTCAATCTGGATGACACGTTCCAAATCGCCAACATCAATCCCCAGTTCCAACACGCTGGTCGCGACGATCACGCAATCGCTGCGGGAAGCGAACGCTTCTTCGGCTTGTTTCCGCTGATCCTGGCTGAGTGAACTGTGCGTGACAAACGTAGTCACTTCTAGGCCACGCAAAGTTGTCGCCAACTGTTCCGCCCGAGCCCGACTATCAACGAATACCAACCTCTTCTCGCCACGATGCAGTCGGGAAATTACGATCGCCGCGTTCTCCAGCGACCCAACATAGTCCAGTTGAACGTCTGCCTCGCCGACTCCGCTGTTTTCGGGCAGGTAAACACCCCGGGAGCGGGAACTCGAACCAGCCAACCAGTCTACCAAGATATCCGGATTCCCAACCGTAGCGGACAGCCCGACCCGTTGGACATCGCGATTGGCCAGCTTCGAAATTCGCTCCAAGACACTCAGTAAATGCCAGCCACGATCGTCACCGGCGAACGCGTGGATTTCGTCGATGACCACGATTTGCAGATTGGCAAACAGGGCTTTCGAGTTGACGGACGGCGAGTCCAGCATGACTTCTAGTGACTCGGGCGTGGTCAGCAAACAGTCCGGCGGTTCACGCAGGATTCGTTTTCTCGCTGACTGCTTTACGTCCCCATGCCACAAAGTCGATCGCCGACCAAGTAGCTCGCAATACTGACGCAGGCGATGATCGAGGTTATTCAGCAACGCCTTGATCGGACAAATGTACAAGACGCTCAGGCCAGACCAGTCTTCGGTCAGCATCTTAGACAAAATCGGAAAGCACGCCGCTTCGGTTTTTCCACCTGCTGTCGGAGCCAACACGATCAGGTTTTCACCGGCAATGATGCGAGGAATGACCGCATCCTGAAACGGCCGCAACTCGTTCCAGCCGAGGCTGTTGACGATGTGGTGCTGAAGTGCTGGATGAAGTCGGTCAAATGCTGTCAAAGTCGATCTCCGTGCAAGCCGATCTCAAGTTTGATTCCAGTTTCGGCAGGGTCTCGTTCACAAGTTCGAAAATGATATCGTTCAAGCCTTCAACATCTTTTGCTCCCATATCTTGAAGCACTATGTGTCTACCTTGAACCAGCGTTTTCCATCTCGCCCATTCTTGCCTCGTATGTAAAAAATTCATACCGCGAGCGAGGTCAAGTTTTTTGAGTTCTGCCTCGCCCAATTCGTTGTGACACCAAGCGGCTAATTGGACATAAACCTTGTCACCAATACCCGGCATTGAAACGGAAGATTCGCGGTCAGGATGAATCAGATAATAGACCTCAAATTGGTAGGCTTTTTTTAGCTGTTCATTGAGTTTTACTGGATCCAAGTATATCTCTTGCAACTTTTCCTTGACCTGCCTGGCGGCGGGATAAGTTCTAATCTCAAATCGCGTGGTGACGTGCTCCAAGTCGCGAAGTTTCTTGCCAACGGTAAATTGAAATTGCTCTAAAATCGCTCCAAATGTTGGCAAATTCTCAATAATCAATCGGATGGTTCGCCGATGATTTGGGTTTTCATAAAGTGCCTTTACGAGTTGTCGCGCTTTGTCATTCATCGTGGTTGATCCAACTATTTGACTTAATAAATGATTTTTCAAACTTGAAACGATAAGACCGATTTCCCCAACCGCCGACTTTTCCAATTCACACAAAGCGTCGCATACTGCTTTGTAAGAAACTGGTATGCACTTGCATTTTGATTCCGCTGATCGTGTTAGTGAATCCCGACCAGTTGGGGTCAAGAAGAATATTATTTGGTTATCGAGTGTTGGAAAACGGTATTCAATTTCCTTCTGGTAATCAGCAATTTGGTTTTCCAATTCTGGTGCACCGTGCTTGTTCTCAATCCCAAAGACCTTGGTTGTTCTTTTCGCATTGTCCGATAGCCTCACAAGAATATCTAATCGACGTCTTGAGTTGCCATGGCTGGTTTGCCACTCAGTTTCGGCAGATACGTTTGAAGCCTCAAACGCCAAGTGGTCCGTCAAAGTGAAGCCATTTCCCTTGCATTCTTCGTAGAAGGCATCCATCAATTGGC
>JBGSKR010000311.1:0-3780 GCA_041741135.1 Mariniblastus sp. | reverse complement strand
CCCTGGCAGCCAAAAAGAAAATTGTCGACAGGGAAAATAGCAAAAATATCGGAGTTGAAGCAACTGCCAACGCATTCAGCTCAAGATGATGTGCTCCAGGTGAAAGATTAATTCTGTCCAGCCAAATCATAAATGCAAATGACATTAGGATGATCGAAAACAAGCAGTTATATCTTTCGATTATCTCCGCCAACCGATTTGTGAACGCTTTCTTAAAGTACTTTCTTAAAGAAGCTCCTTCGGTTTGTAGGGCATTTTTTTCCTTACTGAATTGACGGGGCCAGTTATACATCCAGACCAGATCTGCGACCACTGCTGAGATGCTGACACTAAACACGAAATTCGCACCAATAACGAAATTGATCAAGGAATAGGGAAGATATGCGAGATAAGGCAAAAGACATGAGCGATTGAAAGCTGACTGATCAACCGGTTCGGTTCTTGTAGTCGGGTTTGCGAGGCCACCAGTTTCCCAAAGTGTATTCGGGCCATACACGAAATGATGCCCCAAAACCGTGAACAGAATAATCAAACCCAGTACGACCAGCACTCCAAAACCAAAATGCGGTTCCCAATCCATTGTGCTATTTTCCGGTAGTGGTTCCAACTCTTTGCGGAACAGATATTTCAACGGTGTTTTTGTCATCAACCGCGCAGCTGCGTCTTGGAACGCCAAGCCCGGCAAGATAATGAGAGCCACGGTCATCATTAGCAACAATCGAGCCACTTCGATTAACCAACCAGGCCCCATGCCGACTGATGAAAGTTCTTTCGAAGGATCGCCAAACGCATTGAAGCAGCGATCCCAATAAGCAAATTCTTTGCCGCTTATTACTTGACTACCGCATAAGTAAGATACGGTCAGCGACAAAATTCCGGCACAAACTAGCCAAACCCACAATTGGAGCAGTCCGGGCCAAACTTTAAAATTAAGTTCAAGCAAGTCGTCATCTTCTGCGATGCCAGGGAAAGTTACTGGTTTCGACGGCTTGAGTCTCTCGAGTCTCCCAACAACATTGGCGAGCGACGGCGAAATGGATACAGAAGCTCGTTCTTTTAACGGGAAAAGTTCTAACAGACGAGATGTGGCCATTTCTTCGCCAAGGTTTGCCAGATCGATGTAAGCTCGCGCACTCAAATGACCAAAAGGTTTGTAGTTGCGAACACGAATGGGAACTAAAAGCCCCAGTTTGCCTTCTTGGTCAGCATCAAATGGTGCTGACCATTCCATTGAAGTCCAATGAGACGACTGGTATTCTTCCGATAAGACAGAGATCGTCCTTTCCGATACTTCCATTGCATGTTTTATGAAATCCCGGAAGTCTCTTGAGGGAGGGCAATCCCAAGCTTGAATTAAAACAGAATAGCCGTTGTCTTCAAGTGTCCAAGCAATCCATTCAGCCCAATCGCGATCCGATTGGGTGTAACTAACAAAGACTGGATTCGAGACTGAATTACAGTTCGCCATTTAAAATTGCTTATAAAAGCTAATCGTCGCTAGGATTTTTGTTAAGATTCGATTCAATGATTGCGCCGTGAGTTCAGTTCTAAAACGGCTTTTTTGCAGAGTTCATATTCTTGACTAGCAATTTCCGTTTTGCCAGTATCCAAATTGTAGTTCAACAGTGATGGAATCCCACTCTGAATAAGCTGATTGAAGTCGGCGGGAAAGTGATCAAGAGTTTTAGACGTCTCTTGGATCAGCCAACGCGGCGGAGGCAATGGATGCAACATGGCATCCAAATTCCTATTCGACGAAATTTGATTGGCAAATTTTGCCAATCGAAAGTAGGCCCGACTCGAAAACCTGCCAGGGTTTTCTTTCCGAAAAATCTTGCCAAAATCCGTGTGCGATGCCGCCAGTTTTCGCATAAACTGATAGGCTATCTGAAGCCGTGTCTTTGAAATGGTGACACCATGAATTTGCTGAAACACTCGCGGCAACAAATTTAGCATGGACGATGGTGCCAATATTGGAAGTTTGGGATTTGTTGACCATTGAACCGAAGCGGGTATCCAGGCGTCTAGGCCAACTTCGACTTTAATATGCGTCGGTGGGTCATTTGCAAAAGGAACTTCTGGGTAACGCTTTCCAAAAATCGTTTCAGCGGCGGCTTGGTTGATGAGCGGATGAATTGAGATATCCGCCAACAGGTGGGATACCCACCCCCATGCAAATGCAACTTCGCGGGAATCTCTTGAGGTATTCACCAACGCACGCGCTAAATCGCCTGTACGAATGTAATGTGCTAGATCAGACACGAGCGAATCTCCCATCGGAAAATACCCAATGTCTGGTGCCAAACAGCCCACGTAAAAAGAGCCAACGCAACCGGGACTGGCGATAGGAAACGGTTGCATCGCCTTTTCGATTGACCAATCGCGTAACACGCGAGACGCTAATTCTAAATGAATTCCGCACGCAGGCATTATCGTTGCTCCATTTTATCGAATCGGCTTGTAATCAAGAATAATCCAACTCGCGACATAATAGCCGCATAGTGCGACCATGAGTCCTCCAGCAATATCTAAAAAATAGTGCTGACCAGTCGTAATTGTTGTGATGCAAATCGCGACCGCAAAAGTCCACACAGCGATGTTTTTAGTTAGGGATCCGGAACTTTGGCGAGTAAGAAGAATCGCTCCAAGAACGGCAAAAAAAACGTGAGAACTTGGAAAGCAATTCGCTGGCTGATCCCACGAATAAATGGCTCGTAAGACTTCTTGGCCAAAAGAATGACCGGAAATTTTAGGACGAATAATGCCGACTGGCCAAAGCCAATAACAAAAAAAGGCCGGAATGGACGCCAGCGAATAACAAGTCAGCACAAATCCCAATTGCCGCCAACCCCGGTATGAAAAAAAAGGAGCGGCTGGCAGTAGCAGGCCTCCAAACAAATAGATTACCGACGTCCAAGGTTGAATAATATTTGGGAAAAAGTCGCATGGACGCGAGAAAACCTGCATTCGGCTTGGCTCGACTCCGCGTTCATTTAACATCCCATAAATTGCCCACCACAGAATAAAAAAAACAACAATCAGCCCGAGTCGGGCAAGCTGATGCCAGACCGGGTCAGACACATTGTCCGACTTCGTGATTCCGTCACCTTGATTCATGGCAATTGACTAACGCGTTCTCGAAAGTATTTCAGCACGGCAAGTATCTGCTCGAAGTCTTTAACGAGTTCATCTTGGGGCAAATTTTGTTTTGAACACAGCGACATACGCATGGGCGGCTGTTCCGAACGTGGGCCGTAGCACCAGCCCAATAATAATCGCTCGGCCATCCAGCGGTTGTGTTCGATCAAAGCCAAAATCGCTTTTTTTTCCAAAGGGATGGTGGAGAAATCAACAGGGTCGCCGCAATTCGCGTTCACAGTCTGCCGACTGGTCGCAGTGCCGCTCCCCAATACTTGTACTTTTATCGAAGCATGTTCGGCGGCCGTCAGGTTGGAATTTTGTTCCCAATAAGACTTGGTTTGCCATTCCCGCAGATATTCCGAGCGAGCAACAATGCCCAGTTCTATGTCTGTGGGTATCGGTAGCTTACCCGATCCGGGCCTCCAATTGGGTTGCATAAGTTTGGTTTCTGCTTCGGCATCACCCTTCTTTCTCTCGACATCAAAGGCATAGGAAATATCCATCGCGACTTGCTCAATCGTATTGTCTTGCACTCGAATCAATGCCTCTTGAACCGCACCGAAGGCATTGAGCGGAAACTTGTCTTTTGACTCGGCCAAGATTTGCCGTAGCGGGTGACTTCGGGGCAAAAAGGTGAAA
>JBGSKR010000310.1:0-2940 GCA_041741135.1 Mariniblastus sp. | reverse complement strand
GAGGGCACTCGTCTCTCAAGCTGAAACGGCGGTTCAGGAGAAAAATTATTCGCATTCGATTCGTGCTTACGGTCGCGCGATTAGTTTTCTAATGGAACAGCTGCGTAATCAGCAGAACAGCAGCAGCTCGTCCGTTGACTTGTGAGAAAGCCAATTCATGAAAGCGATGATCCTTCCGGAAATCAAATCGGCCCTCGTGCAAACCGAGCGTCTGGATTTGAAGCCTCAAGCCGGTGAAGTCGTCGTGAGCCTTCTCGCAGCCGCGCTCAACCGCCGCGACTTTTGGATCACTCAAGGAAAGTATCCTGGCATTCAAACTCCGATCGTGCTTGGTTCCGATGGCTGTGGAATTGTCGTCGAGATCGGTGCCGGTGTTGCCGATGAATGGAAAGGCAAAACCGTTATCATCAACCCTGGTTGGTTCTGGGGCGACAAACAAACGTCCCAGTCGGCGGATTTTCAAATTCTTGGACTGCCGCACGATGGAACGTTGGCAGAGCAAATTTTGGTGCCGTGTGAAATGCTTCATCTCAAGCCGGACTATCTGAGTGATACCGAAGCGGCGGCGCTGCCACTGGCTGGAGTGACGGCGTACCGTGCTCTTTTCAGTCGCGCTAAATTGGTCGCTGGTGAGAAAGTTTTAATCACGGGGGCTGGTGGCGGCGTATCCACATTCTTGATTCAGTTTGCAACTGCGGTTGGCGCGGAAGTTTTTGTGACCTCGTCGTCATCCGAAAAAATTCAGCAAGCGATTGAGTTGGGAGCTGTGGCCGGATTTATTTACACGCACAACGATTGGGCGGAGCGATTGCAGGAGAAGGCTGGCTCCATCGATGTAGTCATCGATAGCGCTGCCGGTGCGAATTACAATCGCTTGATCGACATCGCCAGTTTCGGCGGCCGGATTGTGAACTATGGTGCAACGGCCGGCGCTCCAGAAAGAATGGATATCTTCAAAGTCTATTGGAAACAACTGAGCTTGCTTGGTTCGACGATGGGATCCCCTGACGATTTTCAAGCGATGTTGGATTTCGTAACAAGGCATCTAATTAAGCCGATCATCGATTCCGTTTTTCAACTAGCTGAAGTCAATTCAGCGCTTGAGCAAATGAAGGTCTCTAGCCAATTCGGTAAATTGGTCGTCAAGATCGAGTAGATGCGTTTCTCGATTGACCGTTGTTCGTCCACGCTTGTCATTTTTTGACCAACGCTGGTTGTGATGAGCCTTGGCAGATCGCCACAACGGAGAATCGTTCCCAATTGGCATGTGATATGCGACTGAAAAACTTCATCGAATGTGAAACGACGTTCACCGGGAATGATCGTATTCAGAACACTCAACCATGTTGGAGAAAGAACAATGAACTGGGATCAAATAAAAGGAAAATGGAAACAGGCCCAAGGACAAGCTAAACAACAATGGGGCAAACTCACCGACGATGAACTCGACGTCATTGATGGCAAGCGAGACGTGTTAGTGGGCAAAGTTCAAGAGAAATATGGCATTGCCAAAGAAGAAGCGGAAAAGCAGGTGAAGGAATTCGAGTCGTCCTGTAACTGCTAAACAATCGTTAAACAAACTTAGATTTGCATCTTGAGTAGAGACGGTCGGATTTATTCGACCGTCTTTTTTTTGCTTGGGCAGATGCATCAAGCGAATGGCCGCCATCTGCGTCGTATTCCTTCGCGACCGACTTACTCTCGGTTAAAACGCGAGTTTCAACTTGGAGATTTTACCAACTCGACAATCGATTCAGCGTCTGGGATAATGGGGGAACTTTGAAAAACATCCGACTCGTCAATTCGACCGAATAATCGAGCGGCATTCCTCACGATTGTCCCTTCCTTCCAAGGAGAACCAATGACCCAACTAACTCGACGTAACTTTATCGCTGCCGGAATCACGGCGGGTGTAATGACCTCGCTGCCAGCCCGATCGTTGTGGGCGGCTAACTCCAACGACTCGATCAACGTGGGTTTCATCAGTTGTGGCGGCAGGGCAGGGCAGTTGGCGGGTCAGTTTGCAAAAGTTGATGGCGTCAACATCGCGGGTCTTTGCGACCCTGATCAAAAACGTGTCGAGGTCATGGCTCACAAGTATCCCAAAGCCGAAAAATGGAACGACTTGCACGACTTGCTGGATTCCCCAAACATTGATGTCGTGGTCGTGGCGACTTGCAATCACTGGCATTGCCTCGCCGCGATTTGGGCGATGCAAGCCGGTAAAGATGTTTACGTCGAAAAGCCGCTTTCGCACTCACAATGGGAAGGCCAACAAACGGTTGCCGCCGCGCGACGACTTGGTCGAGTCTGTCAGATCGGAACTCAACAACGCTCCGATCCGATGCAAGCTGAAATCAAACAGTTCCTGCATGAAGAAAAAGCGTTGGGTGAGATCACCGCTGCCCGTGTGAATCGCTATGGTGTCCGCGCATCGATCGGAAAGCGCGACACGCCGCTGGTGATCGACAAAGATGTTGCCTACGATTTGTGGCTTGGCCCTGCTCAAGACAAACCGATCTTCCGCAACAGTTTACATTACGACTGGCACTGGGATTGGAACACCGGTTCCGGAGAAATGGGCAACTGGGGCGTGCATGTGCTCGACGATGTGCGCAACACCGTCTTCCAAGATTCCGTGGCACTACCAAAAAAGATTTTCGGCGGTGGCGGTCGGATCGCTTACAACGATGCCGGTGAAACTCCGAATGTGCATTTTGTTTATTTCGATACTGGCAGCATTCCTGTTGTCATCGGGCTTTCGAATCTGCCAGCTGCACCAAAGCAAAAGGGCAGTCCAGCTCATCCTGGCCCTGGTAGTGGCTATGTCGCTTATGCCGAGGGCGGTCGCTTTGAAGGCCAGCGCGCCAGCGGTGTGGCGTTTGACAAAGACGGGAAAGTGATCAAAAAGTTCAAAGGCAATAGCGGCGACGTGCTTCA
>JBGSKR010000309.1:0-1999 GCA_041741135.1 Mariniblastus sp. | reverse complement strand
AACTCGAGTCGCATGACCAAGAGATCGTTTCAATGCTGAAATCAGTTTTGGAAAAAAAAAGTAACGATGAGTTTCCGCTTGATAATGCATTAGCTTGGGCCACAGCAAGAATGTCGAATGAGTCAAGGAAGTATCTGATTTCTTCGAATTACGGATTGTACAAACACCCCTTTCACTACCAAGAGTTTTCTCCCGCCGTTGCCGCCAGTCTAATTGGTGATAAATTGGATGATGACGATTTCGCATCGGCTATCAATGGAGCTTTTTTGATGACTCAAGATGGCACCGATTACAACGTCCGCTTTGTCCTTCATGCCAAGCCAGATGCGGTTGGCCAAGTCGTTGATCGTGGTTTCGAAATTGTTGAGCGTCCAGAGAAATGGCTGGACGTTGAACTCGGATCGGCGAAAATCGAAGACGTCGAGGCGGTGCTACTGCGACTTCCGTTGAGCCACACGGTTACGTTTGAGGTGCTCGAAAAACATTTGCAGTCGGAGAACGTTAAATGTCGAGCCTTGGCAATCCGAATGCTTGGCCTGGCCGGTTGCGAAGACGAACGATCAGTGTCGGCACTATTGGAAGCCCTCAATGATTCAAGAGCGATTGTGCGAATGCGCGCTGCGAATTGTCTCACCAACTATATTCCCGAGGCAAAGCGGACTTTGCCGAAGCTTAAAGAACTGCTCTCTGACGATTACAAAGCCGTGCGAGATGCCGCTGAGAAAGCAATTGTCTTGCTCGAAGAACGTTAACCAATTAGCTTGCCTTAAAAGATTTCCCCAATGGCAGATGTCAATCACTCAGCCTCCGAATCCTCGCCTGACAAGAATGGCATGTTGATCGAACCTGACAACGCGACTCAAACGCCGGCGGCGGACTCGAAAACGACGGAAGGCGATAACTCTCGGTGGAGAATGCGGCTGGGTTGTTTTGCCGTGATGACGGTTTTGCTTGTGCCGCTGCTTGTGTATGTCTATTTCAATTTCATGTACTCGCCGCCGCTGAGGATTTCAAAAGAAACGACTTACATCACGCAGCCGCTGAACGCCGATGGCACGCGAGTTGATTACTTCGCGGCGTTGGAGCAGGAGCTTTATCCGCCGGAGATGAAGACCGATGACAACGGTTATCGAATGATCGTGCGGGCGGTGGGCGTTCCTCATACGAACTGGTTAGAGTCGATCGATGACACCGAAAGAAGCATTCTCGTCAAACAGGTCTACGAGAAACTTGGACTTGATCCAGCCGAGAAGCCTACGATGACTTTTGCTGAACCCTTTGAGTTTTTGCGAGAGTACGCAAAACGCGAGGGTTTCGATGACTCCTATGCTTTCCAATTGGAGAACAAGACCAATCAGCCTTGGACTTTGGACGACTTGCCGATGATGGAGGATTGGTTGAAGCAAAGCGATCCGGTGTTGGACCTAATCGAACAAGCGGTGCGAAAGCCGACGTTCTGTCTTCCACGGACACGACTTGAACGCGGCGCGATCTTCGATGATTCGGGTTCAACAATTGCAGACATTCAGACAATGCGTGCTTTCGCTCGAATGTTTAAGGCTCGTGCCCAGTACCGAATAGGAACTGGGGACATCGACGGAGCCATGACCGACGTGATCTCTTGCATCCGTCTCGGTCGACACTTGGAATCCCACCACACGATCGTCGACCACTTGGTGGGTTCGGCGATTTTAGGAATAGCGAGGCACACCGGAATAGCGGCGGTTCGCGATTCGCAGCCCACTTTGGAACAACTTCGGCACTTCGTTGATGAACTGAACGCGATTCCTGCACCGCTGGGAATGGACGAAATACAGCGGACAGAACGCTACCACGCCTTGGATTATTTGCAGGGACTGGCGATGGGAGATGATTCGCTGGCCAAGTTCTTAGAGATGTATCGAACCGAAACAAATCATCCGGGGCCCATTGCCAATTTTTCCGTCGATTGGAATGTGGCTATGCAAAGAATCAATGAGCATTACGACGACTGGGGAAT
>JBGSKR010000308.1:0-3640 GCA_041741135.1 Mariniblastus sp. | reverse complement strand
GAAGAGCCCTGTATGGCCGCTACCATGCTTCCTTCGCCGACTTTAAAATAGCCATCGAAGAAACATTTGACAAAATATCGACGACTCACGCAAAAGACATTTCCACACTCATGACGCTCAATTTTCAACAATACGAAAATTTTTCTCTAAAGGCCGCGTGAGGTATATCAAGGGTTCGTTTGATGTAGTCTGATCGGCAGACGGGTCGATCAATGCGGCGTCGTCGGTCGCGGAATTGTTCGTTGGGTTTAATTTGGGGATGATTCGAGGCGTGAGATCGGGCAGCTTTCTTTCAGTTCGGTTCGCTTCACGATTCGCTTTCGCCAACTCATTCCGCTGAGCTACCCAGCTAGAATATTGATCTTTGCCTTCCAATAACCAATAGGCCAATCCACCCAGCACGACCAGCCCATAAAAAATTCGGCGATGAAAATACAGTCTTCCAAAAAGATGAGTGAACCAATTCATATGATCTCGGTCGATGGAAAATGGATTTCAACAAAAAGTGACCAGCGCTGCGCAAATCTTCATTCAAGTCGCTTGTTGTTTTACGGCAGCCACAATCGCGGCAGGAGTGATGCCAAAATGCCGGTACAAAACATCATCGGGAGCCGACGCACCAAATCCAGTCATTCCGATGAACTGGCCCCGGTCACCAATGTATTTTTCCCATCCCATCGCAATCCCCGCTTCTACCGCGACACGATTGGTGACCGCTGACGGCAGAACTTGCTCGCGATACTCTGCCGTCTGTTCGTCGAACAATTCCCAGCAAGGCATGCTGACGACGCGGGTTTTGATGCCAGCGGCTTCCAATTCTGTCGCTGCAGTCAAACAATATTGCAACTCCGTTCCGCTGCCCATTAGAATCGCGTCCGGCGTCCCTTTCGTCTCGGCAACAATGTAGCCGCCATTCAATGCGCCCTCGGCTGAATTAAATTGAGCACGATCAATCGTCGGACAGTCTTGTCGCGACAGCGCCATCACGGTAGGTCGGCGGGAATCTTGAAGTGCCGCACGATAGCAGACGGCCACTTCGTTCGCATCGGCCGGACGCATCATCAGTAAGCCAGGAATTGCCCGCATCGCCGCCAAGTGTTCCACCGGTTGGTGCGTTGGACCGTCTTCTCCGAGTCCGATCGAATCATGAGTCATGATGTAAAACACAGGTTGATGCATGATCGAACTGAGTCGAATCGATGGCCGGCAATAGTCCGTGAAAGCGAAAAACGTTGCTGCATAAGGACGCAGGCCACAAAGCGACATCCCATTGGCGGCAGCGGCCATCGCGTGTTCGCGAATGCCGAAATGGAAATTCTTTCCGCTGTAGTCGTCTGCACCAAAATGACCGGCATCGGCGGCATCGTTGTTTGATTTATTGGAACCTGCCAAATCCGCACTGCCGCCGATAAAATAAGGGATCGCTGCAGCAACTGCGTTTAAGACTTTGCCCGAAGATATGCGAGTCGCCATGCCTTTTGAATCGGCAGGAAAGACGGGTAATGAAGTTTCCCAACCGGTGGGCAATTTCTTTTCCGCCATCAAGTTCAATTGGTTCGCCTCGTTGGGAAACTGCTTCGTGTATTTCTGAAAACTTTCGTTCCACGCTGCGTAAGCCGCTGCGCCACGCTGGCCAATACCGTTTTCGAAATGTTCGAGAACTTCACTTGGCACCGTAAACTTCTCGGCGGTCCAACCATAAGCTTCCTTCGCCAATTTAATTTCTGCTTCGCCAAGTGGCGAACCATGTGCTCCGGAAGTATCTTGTTTATTCGGAGCGCCCCAACCAATGATGCTCTTCACAACAATCAAGGTCGGACGATCTTGTTCTTGTTGAAAACGTCGATAAGCCGCATCAAGACTCTTCAAATCATTCGCATCAGTAACCGTGATGACTTGCCAACCCAACCCCTCGAATCGAGTTGGCACATCTTCGCTGAACGCCAATTCGGTACGTCCTTCGATCGTGATTTGGTTGTCATCATAAATCCAGCAAAGATTCGAGAGTTTCAGATGTCCGGCTAGCGAGGCGGCTTCGCAAGCCACGCCTTCCATCAAGTCCCCGTCACTGCACATTGCATAGGTGTTGAAGCCAAACAATTTAAAACCGGGACGATCATACGTCGCCGCCAAATACTTGCCGGCAATCGCCATGCCCACACTATTCCCAACGCCTTGACCCAGTGGCCCCGTCGTTGTTTCAATTCCATCGGCATAACCGACTTCCGGATGCCCCGCACAAGGACTGTGCAATTGACGGAAATTCTTAATGTCTTCCAACGAAATCGAAAGCTCGGACGTCGGTTGACCCTTTTTGTCTAGCTTTTTAACTCCCGCCAAATGCAAAACCGAATACAGTAGCATCGAGGCGTGACCGCAGGAAAGTACAAATCGATCCCTGCCAATCCAATTGGGATGCTCCGGAGCGTAGTTCAAATGGTCGTTCCACAGCGAATATGCCACGGGCGCAAGTGCCATTGGAGTACCAGGGTGCCCGCTGTTGGCGGCTTGAACAGCATCCATCGACAAAGTGCGGATGGTGTTGATGGCGAGACTTTGAATATCAACGGCAGACGTGGACATGGGTCATCCTTTCTTATTAGCAGCAGTAGGCAAATTTTTCCATTAGTCAACGATTATCGAAGTTTTGCCTCTTTGGTCAATTACCGGAGCTTCAGATTCTCACGGAATTCCGGCGCTGTGAAATAGAACGTTTTGACCAATCAGAGCAATAGGTTATGATAACTCAACCTGTTACAGACTTGGTTTTATTTCAATAGTGCATCGTCATGACCGCCGAATCAAACTTTCCCTCCCACCAGACCAATCCATCCCGACAACTTCATCGACGCGATTTTAATCGGTTCGCGATCGGCATGGGAATGGGCATGGGAATGGTGGCGGCCAGTCCGGGGACCTGGCTCAGCCAACCGGCTTATGCCCTTGATCGCAAAGCTTCCCCAGATGAAAAATCGCCTGCTGAACTAATCACCCCAGCAGCTCGACGGACCATCGATAAGGGGTTGGCTTTCTTACTGCGAAACCAAATTAAGACTGGCCGAAACCGAGGATCCTTCGCCAACAGTGGATTATCGGCTGGTGTGGCAACAACTTCGCTCGGTGGTCTTGCGATGATGTGCGGAGGTCATGCGCCGGGAGAAGGCGCTTACGGCAAAGCTATTGATTTGTGCGTCGAATATGTGCTAAGCAATGTTCGTGACACAGGTTACATTGCGGTACGCGACGATGGTTCCCGTGAAAACATGTACGGTCACGGTTTCAGCATGTTGTTTCTTTCACAAGCTTACGGAATGACTCGCAAAACCGAAATTGGTGAAAAACTTCGTAAAGCGGTGAAGCTAACGATTGAGTGCCAAAACGACCAAGGCGGCTGGCGTTATCAACCTCAGAAAAGTGATGCTGATCTTTCGATCACCGTCTGCCAAATCATGGGCCTGCGCGGTGCGCGGGATGTTGGCATCGACGTTCCGGATGAGACACGAAAAAAGTGTATCGAGTACGTCCAAAAAAGTCAGAATAAGAACGGCAGCTTCCGATATACGCTTGATGGCGGACACACCACGTTTGCCATGACAGCCGCTGGAGTTACTTCGCTATACAGTGCCGGAATTTATGAAGG
>JBGSKR010000307.1:0-1546 GCA_041741135.1 Mariniblastus sp. | reverse complement strand
CCATTGTTTACAAGTACAACGTCAGCGAAAAAGAGTTTCGTGGCGAGACGGTTTCCTTCGGCGGAGATTTTTCGTCCACGTCAAGTCATCATGCGAACACGGTAACTCAAAAGTATCCTGTTGGTCGGGAAGTTTCCGTGTATCACGATCCAGTTGATCTTGGCAATTCCGTTCTTGAGCCGGGTGTAACTTGGAAGAGCTACATCATTTACGGCATCGGACTTGTTTTTCTTGCCGTCGGTTTACTGGTATTTATCGGGCCGCTTTGCTTCATCATTTTCGGAACCTTCATTGTTGCTGGTGCGGTGACCGGTGCGATTGGGCGGAACCGAAGTGATAACGATCCCCGAGAAATGCCGTTTCGAAATCCGACCATTGATCGTTCATCCGCGCCGCCAAAAAACGATACGACTGACGACGGATTCGACATCACCTGATTACGCCCATTTAAACAAACGATCGTTGGAAACGTCTTTCCGTTGCCTAAAATGCGTGCAAAGTAAGCAATCAACCGCCCCTTAAAAATCGCGAGGGGATAGTAGCTCCAGTCGCTCGTCTTCCAAGTCGTTACACTCGCCAGAATGTGGCGGGTTCTCTAACCAAAATACCCGACCGCGTTTTGGAAAATGGCCAAACCGTCGCCGTGCTGAGACAAACCTTCTCGCGTCCAGCGTGGATGATGCGTGGGGTCGATGTGCCGTTCGGGATGAGGCATCATGCCGAAAATTCGACCCGTCGAATCGCAGACACCAGCAACATGGGCCGTCGAGCCGTTGGGATTGTGCGGATACGGAACCGAACCATTCTCTCCACTTGGGCGACAGTACCTGAGCGCCAACTGGCCTGCGGACTGAAGCGAGTTCAGAATCAATTCATTTCGCGTGACAAATTTTCCTTCCGCGTGCGCGATTGGCAAATACATTTCTTCGATGCCGCGAAGAAAAACGCATTGTCGATTGTCAGTTTTCAAATTCACCCACGTGTCAATAAAACGTCCCGAATCGTTCCAAGCCATCGTGGCCGGCAATCCGTCTTCGTCCGGCGGCAGCAGAAAACCCGACTTGATCAGGATCTGAAAGCCGTTACAAATTCCCAAAATCAATTTACCCGCATCGCGAAACTCGGCAATCGCTTCCGACAGTCGTGATTGAAGTTGGCTGGCAAGAATTCGACCAGCGGCAATGTCATCGCCGTAACTGAATCCACCTGGCAGGCACAGAATCTGAGCTTCCGAGAGCCGTGCAGGCGCCGCGATCAATTGGTTGATGTGTACATAGCGTGCTGTCGCACCAGCAGTTTCGAAAGCGAATCCGGTTTCTTGATCGCAATTGGTGCCCGGTGCGCGAAGGATGAGGACGGTGGGTTTTGACATGTTTTTATTTCCAATCAAGTGGCGATTGCCAGGCTTTTTTGAGCTGCGGAACGTCGATATCGATCAGCGTTTGATCGCCGTTGCGAATCACCAGTTGCGATTTATCGGTGACGATTCCGATTTTCGTACAAGCGACGCCTCGCATTGCAGACTCAAACTCGGTTTGATTTTCCG
>JBGSKR010000306.1:0-4591 GCA_041741135.1 Mariniblastus sp. | reverse complement strand
GTTGTCGATGGTTCCCAGGACGTGGCCGCAAGGTTCTCGAAGCCCGAGTAGTTTAGCGACCAGGGTTTGTCCGGATTGTTGATTCCTGCATTCAAGCCATTGATCAGAAAGCCATTTTGGCCCGTCAATGTGTCATGGCTTCCCGTTCCGGAAATGACGGATTCCATGTTGGCGAATCCACCCCCCAGACCATTCGCTCGATAGCCGATCGCCCCCGTGACGTTCGTGCCAGTCCCGGTCAAACGCTGCTCAACCTCGATCGGTGTTGTCCAGGTTTGATAGCTGAGCGTATCATCACCACCACCTCCATCAATTTTCCCAGCCAGAGTACCTTGCGGCGTGATTTGGAATCGATCATCCAATGCACCGCCAATCAGGTTCTCCATCCCTGCGAAATCGATCGTTCCAACATTGCCGCGATTCGCGCTCGTAACATCCCACACTTGAGATAGATTTGCGCCGGTCAGCGTATCGTTGCCTGTCCCACCAACAACTTCTTCGATCGACAGGAAAGTGAACGTGTTATCGATCGTTCCGGCGATTCCTCCGCCGAACGGAGTTGACAACTCCCAATTTGAATCGGTATTTCGTCCAATGATTTTGTCGTGTTGCGTCGAACCCAGCACACGCGAAAGACGGAGAAACGATCCGATGGCGTTGGCGTTTCCAAACTCGCGATCGATGGTGATTGGACTATTCCAGGCCGAGTAATCAATACTCAGCTGCCCGGATCCGCCATCCAGCGTTCCGCTGAGGAATCCAGTGTTCTCATTGAGCACGACTCGATTGTTCCCCGGACCAGTGATCAGATTCGGAAAACCATTGAATTTGACTCCCGAATTGATATTGCCAGCGTTAGTTCCGTCGAGTGTCCATGTATTTAGTGAACCTGGCCCGGCCAGAGTTGAATCCTCTGCTGCTGTAATTTGGCGGAAGTTGGTATAGTTCCAGTTCACTGGCTGGCCTGCGAGGGCCGTGATCGTGCCATCGACCGCCTGTCCTGTCGCACCACCTGTCTGCCACAGCGTGGACTCGCCCAGAATACTCATCGAATTGGTGGTCGCACCACTGCCTACGAATCGTTCGATTGACGCGTGCAGCGTGGTTCCATTGTTGAACGAAGCAGCGCCGTGCCGATTATTGATACTGACTTCAATAGGAGTCGATAACAAACTCCAGTCCAGTTGATTCAAGCCGCCACTTCCACCATCGATCGAGCCTGTCATGGCAGCATTTGCGTTTTCAAAACGGAATATATCATTCAAGTTGCCGCCAGCCAGATGATTGAAGTTTTCAAAGACGATCGACAACGGCCCCTGTAAGACGCCTGAGTTGCGTGAAGTCAGCTTCCACAACGAATCCTGGTTTGGACCGATGAGTTTGGTCACACTATCAGGCGTGATTGAATTTCCGATAATTCGCTGGATGCCACTGAATGTCCCGTTTGCAAGGGAGAATCGATTCGTCTGCAGATTCACATCAATTGGCAACTCTTCAGTCGATATTGCACTCGAGAAGTCAATGACGTTGATTCCGCCACCGCCACTAAAACTCCCACTCAGCGAACCGTTCGGTCCAAACTGAAACCAGTCTGTACCGGATCCGCCGCCAAGTGACTCAACCGACTGAAATGTCGTTGACCCGACAGTGCCGCGATTTGGTCCGGTAATGTTCCATGTTTGTGAGTCCGAAGACGGGGCATTCAATGTGTCGAGGCCGTTGCCACCATCGAAAAAGACTGTTTGATCGAATCCTATCGCAATATTCAGGATGTCTGCACCACCTCCACCGAAGACGTTGACCGGGTAGCTGCGATAGGTCGGAGGATAACTCTCCAGGTCCAGGCGAGCGCCTTGCTCTGGCAGGCGAACGACCAGGTTATTGGGTACATGGAAACGCAGCGCAGGGATGTTCGGATTCTGAGAAGTGTCCGACAACTGAATCAGATTCGGATCATTGGAGAATTGACCCAACTGCGATCGATTCGATGCCCGTATTTCGAAGGTTGATGAAGTTGGTTTTAACGTGATTGCCCCCGTACCGCTATAATGAATCGTGGGCATGAGTCTCGCAGCGGCGTTATCACTCGCATCAAGAACAATCGAGAGTTGATTGGCCCCTGGCGATGTGACCCGCGTCAATCCAAGAAGTGCTCCGCTGACCACAGTCACGTTGCCATCTTCGATACTGATTGGCATCGATCGCTGCAGATATTCCAACTGGAAATTCTGATCGGCATCGACCATAAATTCACTTGCGTTGCCAGCCCTGCCTTTCAATCGAATACCACTGGTCGAATTGAGTGCTCGCGACGCCAGCACTTGCGTAGGAATATCTGCATTGACGATTTGAACATCGTCTCCTGAGCGACGCAATAAAAACCTGCTCACGTTGGAAGGTGCCGACGTTGCATCAAAGCTTAAATCGCCAAAAGCTTCGATGATGTAAGCTTTGCCCGAAGCCGCAGAGGAGACAATAGCGAAGCCTCGATCGAAAGCAACGGATTGCCCGTAAACATCATCTGCAGGAAAGCTGAAACCTTCCATCGATCTTCGAGCTTGGAAGGCCGCATGGTTGACGTCGATGCTACTAGTAACAAAGTTGGGAAGTATACGGAGCGTTGCCTCAGTCGGATTGTACCGCCCCGTCACGCTG
Organism: Mariniblastus sp.; assembly: GCA_041741135.1. Classification (GTDB taxonomy): domain Bacteria; phylum Planctomycetota; class Planctomycetia; order Pirellulales; family Pirellulaceae; genus Mariniblastus. The sequence continues at coordinate 1,936 of JBGSKR010000306.1, read as the reverse complement.
TTAAAGCTAGATACTTCTTGATAAAAACTTAGGTTAAACCTGTCCGCTCCAGTGAAGTCACCAAAATTCGATGGAAAGGAAAAGTCGCCTTGAACATCAGCTCGAAAATCGACGATTTTGTATTGTTGCTGGATACCATTATTAAAGCCAACATATGCAAGTTTGTCCGAGCTTGGGAAAAGGCTTGGCATCAGATCGTCATTACCATTCGATGGAATACTGAAGTCGGTAGGTCCCCATTGCTTCTGTAACGCACCTTCGAAATCAAACTGGTATACCACTCCAATCGGTCTGCCTGTCGATAAACCATTTTGAGTGTCTGAAGGGTCAAAGACTAGAATTGAGCTGTTGTCGATTGAAACACGAAATCCGAAGAATTTTTGACTTGGCGACGGACTCTCCAGCGTCATTAAGGTTTCGCCAGTAGAAATGCGGAAGAGGTAGACTTTACCGATCGGTGATCCGCCTACGCTCGGACTTGCGCCAACTACGGCTAAGTCGCCCTGAATGGCGATCGAGCCCCGCGCGAAAAGAGTTCGGTCATTAGGTGCTGGATCGACAATCTCACGAAGAAAGATCCCATTATGATTAAAGACAAGTACGCCATACCGGTCAGTAGTCGAGTTGCGCGCTGAGATAACAATGAAATCGGCGGTCGCCGCAAAGACGTTGGTAAACGGATTGGTGTATATCGCAGGAATCTGGAGGCTAGTCGTTTTTTGCCCTGTCTTTAGATCGAAGGAGGCGATGTCAAGGTTATAGATAATCCAATCGTTAGAGTCGTGATACCCTTGAGTGTAGTGGCTACTGACAATCGCTTTTCCATCGACAGCGGCAATCTTAATACTATCGGCAATAAATCCATGATCAATTGGCGTAAACAAATCGATTTGCTGTAGCACATCCCCCAGCGCCAACAGGCAGCGTTCTTCCAGTGGATCCGTGCTGTTGAGTCGGCGGCGGCGTTTGGGATTTCTTCGGCCGTCGAAATGATTCGCCGCGAGCAGGGATTGGGCTGTTTTCAGGAACGTGCGCAGAAGTCGCTGCATGGCAGGGGCCGCCGTAAACACAGGAGTCGAACCGAGTCACCTGCTCCAGCACGCCGCGCTGCAGGCTCACATTCCTGTAAAAACAGTGGAAACGACTTCGCAACACGAATTCCGCATCACTGATCGCAGATTCCGGAAAACACTGCCTCTTCCGCGAAAACCGGCGAGCGGCATGCGTCAGCTGGCCGGTACAAAAACGAGGTAGAAAAGAGCGGACGGTCAGCAGCACACGATTTGTAAATCGACGCGTCAGGAGGGGCTGAAATTGGTCTTCCATTGTCAAAGAGGTATCGCTGACGTGGCGAATTACCGAATCCCGGAGCGAAATGCTGTACCGGAGGGCTGACGCCGCTCCGTTCGCCGGATTGATCTCCAGCCGCGCGAATTCGCGTGTTGTGGGAGCGACACCGTTTCAATTCTCGGAGTTTCAGGCCCGGAGGGCTGGCACATTCTCTGCCGGGGTCGTGAGGCCCCGGAACAGAATCATCGGGAACAAAGGCCTGAAGGGCAACGATGTGGAGCATTTTTTGCGGGAAAACAGTGCGATTCAACCCGGAACGGGTTTCACAACACAGCCTGGGGTCGATGCGCAGCAGCGCACCCCAGGTTCGTCATGTTCGCTCGCTCCGAACCCCAACGGGGTTCCACAAGCCAACGATCGATCGCTAATAATTGTGGAACCCCGTTGGGGTTCATGGGATTCTATTTGGTTTTACCTGGGGTGCGCCGTATTCACGGCAACCCCAGGCTTTGTTGTGAAACCCCTGTCGGGGTTGTAAACCGGACATCGTCTGGCAGGCGGAGATGAACCCATTTTTGCTGATAAAAACGCTTCACAGCGTTGCCCGAAGGGCCGACATATTCCGTGATCGTTGACGATGCACCAG
>JBGSKR010000305.1:0-4430 GCA_041741135.1 Mariniblastus sp. | reverse complement strand
TCTGCGTGTCGCCGGGTTGCACCTCGGAAATGCGAACGACGGCCGGTCGTGCGATTTTCGCGTTAGGTGCGAGGATGCGTCCGAACGACTGCAAGGGGTCTTTGGGGGAAAGCATCTTGTAGCCGACGATCAAGATCATCAGTCCAATTAACGCGAAACCAATCCGGATCAGTTTCGAGCGATCCACGGTAGCGTCAGCAGGAACAGTGGAAAGATCCGCAGCGGCTTGTCGTGAGACGGCGTCTAACACAGCGGGACTGATGGTCGCGTCGGTGCGGCGAAGTGATACGTAATTCAGCAAGCTGTTCTTGAAGCTGGGCTTCGCATCCTCGATCATTTTGGCGGCGTAATCGGGATTGATTCGGCGAGCTAGTAGAGGAAATAAATATACCATCGAATAAGTAAGGCAACCAAGAATCAGCGTGATCAATGCCAGCCAGCGTCCGGTTGCCGAAAGCTCCGCAACCCAGGCGTCCCACAGAGCAACCACCAACATGAACGCAAGTGTTCCCGCAAGGACGGTCAGCAGACCAACAAGTAGGTCATTCGATTTGACGCTGCGACGCGTTTTTTCGAGCTGTTGGTTGACATAAAAAGTGGCTCTGGACACCGGCTTCTCGGTCGTCGAGTCGAGATGCCGTGTCTGCGGAGGCGTGCTTTCGATTTGGCTGGCCATAACGTTTTCAAATTTCTCGTAGGCGGATGGCGGAATGTAGCGGTTTCAACGCAGGTGGCTTTATCCGGAGTCGCATGTCACTCCAGGGATTTCAATTAAAGACGGCTGACGCCAAGTCAAGGTCGTATCTATTATAGACGGCATGGCGGCAAGGAAAGTTTCAGTGAATACCGATGTTTCCGGGGATGCCGGTTGTCCGGAGCTAAAAGTTTTCGAAGCCGCTTTCCTCCAAAAACGATTGCCAGTCTTCTAAGTCTTCTAGATCGTTTGTTTGAGTCTGGGAATTTTGATGTTCCCAGTACTTCTGGGTTAGAGCCTGAATCCATTTGTCAGGTGACATTTTGTCGAGGGCATCTCGCTCACCGACAGAAAGAGTCTCATAAAACTCCTGCAAGCGCTCGGGGCTCACTTTTGCTCCCGATTGGTTGGCGGAATCGATCCAGTTGAGCAGTAGTTCTCGTTGGGCGGTTTGGGTTTGCTGGTCAAAAATTTCTCGGGCTTCGGTTGATAATCCCCGCCGCAACAAATCGACATCGGTAAGCATAATGTCTTCGACCGTTTTTCGGTTGATTCGCATCATGATTGAAATGAGTTGATTTAAGGGCTGGCGAATCGAGAAACGCTTTAGCTGCGCCGTTGGCACTTCGCGCTGGTTACGTTTCAGAAAATCGACTACGACGATCAAGAATTGATTACGAATCTGTTGTTCGTGGCTGTTCAGCGTCAGTTCGTACCAATCGAACAGAAACTCTGCGTCTTGCTTGGTGGGCAACTGGGTCGCTCCGGATCGACCAAAAGCTTCTCTTGCCTGACGGGATTTGATCCGGGCGATCTCGATCAATTGTTGATCACCCGACAAATCCAGCAGCCTCGCCTGTTCAGCCAGCTCCAGTGTCTTCAGCCATTCATAGAATTCATTTAACACGCGAGAGAGCTGTTGATGATTGGGGTGTTCGGTTAAACGGTTATGAAAATCTCTGAGTGATTTAATCTCTGGGGCGGGTAGTTCCGAATACTCGTCGTAGTTTCGTTTCAATTCTCGTTTTTGATCCAAGTCAAGTCGGTCGATATGACTGCGACGCTCTTCGATGGTTTTCCGCGATGGAAATTTTCCTGGTTGCGAATAAGCAAACAGATCGGCGGGCAAGGTTGTTCCAGCGCCGCTGATCAGGGTTTTGTCTTCAGCAAACAACCCCCACTCATCCAGTTGCACGAGGAAATCAAGATCAGTGTTTACTTTGGCGTAACGATCAAGGTTCTCGATCAAGATTAAATCTTCAACCAGTTTGCGATGAGGAGCGAGTCCCATAGTTTTCGAGATTGTAAAACTCAAACCGAAAACCAGCAGCGGAACCAAAAACATGACCGCCCAACGAAAGCCACTTTGCCAGCCCGAGTTTCGTCGGCGTCGCGATTCGACAGTAGCATCGTGCACGATTAATTCCATCGTTGTTTTCACGAAGGCATCGCTACCATGTTCCGTCGGCAGTCGCTCGAACAAATCCCAAGTTTGTTGGAGCGTTTGCATTTCCGACAAATAATCCGGGTCCGTCGCCAACCGTTGCTCGACTTGTTTGACTTGAGTGGGGTCAAGTTCACCGTCGAGGTAGGCGGTAAGTTCTTCGATGATGGAAGAATCATGTTTCATAAGGATGGCTAATCTGATTATCGATAGTCTGGTTTTTGCTGAAGTCTTGAAACAACCGAGTTTTCGGATTTGGGTTCACGTGGATTCAGTTCTCGTTGCCCAGAATCGACGTAAGGCTGCAGCGAGATTCTCAGGTTTTCCCTGGCTCGAGACAACAGGGACTTGACGGCTTGGGGCGTAAGCTTCATCGTTTCGGCGATTTCGTCATAGCTCATTTCCTCAAATCGAGACAGCAACATGGCCATCCGCTGCCGGGCTGGTAGAGATTGGATGGATTCGTGAAGTATCTCAGACAGTTCGTTGCGGTCGGCAACGCGAGCCGGCATGAGTGCGCTTTTGTCTTTTGCCATCGTATCGAGCGGACGAACGGCGATCGATCCTGACGGAGTGGTCGATCCAAGGTTGACTTCTTTGCGACGAGACTGTTTGCGTCGAGCGTTGCTGGCTACGTTGTGGGTAATGGTGTAAAGCCAAGTCGAAAATTTTGCAGTAGCGGTATAGTTTTCGCGAGCGCGGTAAACGCGAAGAAAAACATCTTGAGCCAACTCTTCCGCTCGAGCTCGATCGGAAACCAGATGGGTCAAAATTAGCACAAGGCGCTGCTGATGTTTCTTAACTAATTCCTCAAATGCGGCTGCATTGCCGGCACGAACCTGAAGCATCAAACGAACGTCAGGATCGATCAGTTCGAATTTTGGGACACTCAAGTTCGTGGAGTCACTCGGAGACAATGGATTGATTCCACTTAGGTGGGAGATAATTGGATTGGAGACCAGAGTCGCGAGCCAACCGCTCGCAGATAGCTGAATCGTAATGAATTCAGATAGCCGAGCGGCAGACCTGGCAAAGGCTTCTAGTCTGTCTTTTAACTATTTTGGCAACACATAGGCTGGAAGCCTCTGCCTCAATTTTAGTTACTGCGCTCGCTTTAGGACAACTCAACCATTTGTTGCCGACGCAACTGACCGCACGCGGCGTTAATCTTGTCACCCTTGCGCTGCCGAAAACGAATCTCGATGCCAGCGGATTGCAAAATTTCTTTAAATTGAGCGATCGAGCGATTGCTGGGCGTTTTAAAGGGCAGTCCCTCAACCGGATTATAGGGAATCACGTTTAACAAGACGGTGCGGTGTTTTAGTAGCTCGACCAATTCATGAGCGTGCGATTCATGGTCGTTAATTACTTGCAGCAACACATACTCGAACGTCAGCTTTCGCCCGGAAGCCGCAAAAAACTGATCGGCGGCGGCCAGCAAAGCCTCAATGCCGATTTTCTCATTCACAGGAACAAGCCGAGTCCGCAGCTCGTCATTGGGTGCGTGCAGAGAAATCGCTAGTTGGTACTTACAGTCAATCCGCGCCATTCTCTGAATCGCCGCCGGTAAGCCGACAGTCGAAATCGTGATTCGACGAGCACTAATTCCAAGTCCTTCCGGTGAGCTAGCCCAGTCAAGGGCGCGCAGTACATTGTCTAAATTCGCCAGCGGTTCTCCCATCCCCATCATCACAATGTGGCTCAGTCGTTCGTCGGCTGGCAACAATCGTTGCAGCAACAACATCTGTTCGAGAATCTCCCCAGCCGTTAAGTTTCGCAGCACGCCATCAAGTCCGCTGGCGCAAAACACACAGCCCATCGCGCATCCGACTTGACTGCTCACGCAGATCGTTCGGCGATTTTCTTCGCGTAACAAAACGCACTCGACAACTCCCCCGTCCTGCAGTCGCAGCAATAATTTCTCAGTGCCGTCATCACTGGTCGAATGAGTGACAATTGTTGAAGTAAGAGTTTCGAATTCGGCAGCCAGCAGTTCTCGCAAACTGGCTGGCAAGTTACTCATCGCAGAAAAATCGCTGATTCGCTTTTGGAAAATCCAATCGATTACCTGCGGCGCACGGAAGCCAGGCTGGTCACGACGTTTTAGCCACTCGTTCAGCTTCGGCAAGTTGTCGAGTAAATGTTTCATGGTTGACCTGGAAGCAATCATTCAAGCGGCAAGTGATAGTATGGCGAGGGCACTGTGCCATTGTCAATCAGAACGTAAACTGTTCAAGGCATTCCACTCCAGACTGGAAGCCCTAAACCACGTTCCGCTCCAAGCTGGAAGTC
>JBGSKR010000304.1:0-4159 GCA_041741135.1 Mariniblastus sp. | reverse complement strand
GATTGGTTGGTGGCGATAACGATGACAGTCGCCGTTTGCTCCGCAAACGTAGCGGCGGGTTCAAGTAACGATGTCGATGACGGCGAATCTGGCGAGTCGGCCTGCGGTGAAAGCGCATCTTTCGCGGAGCCTATGTCAGACGAAAAGGCGACATTGGCGCGACGAACAACGTAACGGGATTCCGTCATGATGTTTTCGGTTTCAACGGCGGCGCGGGCGACGGCGATGGCTTGGGCGGTTCGGTTGGGTTCCTCTTCCACGCTGCCGCGGGTCATCAAAATCGTGGTCGCCAGTTCCGGTAGCGAGACCACTCCGCCTTCGCGGGTGATCATGTTTTCCATGTCTTCGCGCAATTGTGTGACGGCAGGGTCGCGTTTCCAGCGAGATTGGGCCGCAGTTAAATAGACGGCAATTTTTTCGCGGCTGAGATTGAGCGTAGTGGCGAGTTCGGATTGGGTGGGCCATGGAGAGCGGTCAGCGTTCAGTTCGCTTACGCTGTCAGCAGCCAGCTTTGTTTGCTGATTGCTGACCGCTGACCGCTGACTGTTCGAAAGTCCCAAAAACGCTTGCAAGAATCGCTGTTCGTCCGCATCCATATTCCCTTTCAAAATCCGTGAGAACAGACGATCGACGCTGGCGTTGGAAGATGACTGTTCGTCGACTTCCGTTTCCGGGCCTACTAACTGGGTTGGCTGAGATTCGGTGGGCGTTCCTAGTCTTTCCCGCAACGCGTCGGCGACGTCGATGATCTCGCGACGGACTTCACCGACGATTCCGCTCATCCGCTTCAGCCGACCAGGCTTCCGCAGCAACAGGTCGCGAACGGTCAGAATGTTTTTGTTGTCGAGGGCTTCGAGGGCCGTATCGGATAATCCGATTTGCGTGATCGACGTTTCGAGTGTGGCGTCATCCAGCAGTTTCTTCAGTTGCAATTGATCGTGATGCGTGGTCGGCTTCTCGGTCACACGGTCAAAACATTTTCGCCACTGGCGTAGCATCTCTTCGGCGTTGTCGAACCGCTGCGTCGGATTGCGTTTGAACGCGGTGGTGAAGAATTGAGTCAACGGTTCACGAACGCTGGCGCTGAAGTCTTCCGGGTCGAGGACGGCTTCGCCTTTGACAACAGAAGGATTGCTACCGCCTCCCCAAGATGGAAGATTACCGGTGGCCAGTTCAAATAACGTGACGGCGGCGGCGTAACGTTCGGCGTGCAAGTCCCATTGTTTAATATCGCGCTGAGCCAGAAACGGATCGAGGTAACCAACAGTGCCAGCGTGGATGTTCTCCGCTGGCGTGCGCGACAAGGAAAAATCGAACAGGGTCAAATGGAGTTTGTCGCCGCTGCCGACTTTGCCAACGCCGATGTTGTATGGTTTGATGTCGCGATGGTTGATGCCTTGCTCTTCCAGGTAGCGAATAACATCGAGCAGATCCTCACCAAAACGGCTGAGCAAGCTGGCGTGCAGACGTCCGGCCTTGGTCAGTCGATCTCCCAGCGTTTCGTGCCCGGCCAGACTAATCAGCAGGCAGGTGCGACCGCCCATCTCCAGCGTTTGGAAATGTTTGACGATGTGTTGGTGGTGCAGCTTTTGCAGAATCTCGCCTTCGCCCCGCAACCGTTCGTTGTGGTCGTGTGACGAGGCGACTTTGAGGACGGCTTCCTTAGCGTCTTTATCGCCGCTGGTTTCAACGCTGACCAGAAGGGCTTTGGAACTGGCACCGGTTCCCAATTCTTTGATCACCGTCAACCCATTTAGGAGTTTGGCCCCTAAGTGCGCATCGAGCGGGTCTTCGACAATGTCCTGTTCGATCGTGACCAGTTCGTTGTAGACGCTTTCGAGGGCGGTCAGGAATTGGTTGACCGTCTCGGTTCGGTTGGAGACATCAGGGTTGGTGGCGTCCTGGATCATCATCTGCAAATAGTCACCCGCACCGTTTAGCACGGAACTGATTTGCAGGCCATCGGACTGGCCGATTTTTTCGACCAGCTCCAGCCCATTCTGGGCCGGCGGTTGACCGGAGAAAATGTGATAGGCGATCGCTCCCAGTGAAAACAGATCGAGATGTTCGCCGGTTCCCGATTGTTCGAGCAATGCTTCGGGGGCCATGTAAGCAGTGGATTTGTCCTCCACCATGCCGGAGATATGGTTGGTCGCAGTGACGGCGAGACTGGCATGACCTCGTGAGTTGGAAGGGGCGCGATAACCGATTTGCCAATTGAAGATTTTGATCCGCGGATTCGGCTTGTCGATGTCCACCACCAAAATAGATTGCGGCGAGAGCGAGCGGTGGACGACTCGTTTGTTATGAGCGAAACGAATCACATTGGCGATTTGCCGCACCAGGTCGATGCGAGTATCGTTGTCCAATCGTTCCCACCGCTGGGCGAGGTAATGATCGAGCCGCAAATATTCGCCGGGCGGATAGTTTTCAAAAATCAGTGCCGAACCAAGTTCATGTTCTGTGAATCCGTGGGTGCGGAGGATGCCGGGGTGCTGGAGCGTTTCGAGCAAGCGAAATTCACGCAGCGCGGCGCGTTCGATCATCGAGCGGTCTTCGGCGGTCGCTCCCTGGCGAACTTGGTAGATGCGGATGCGACGTTTGACTTCGGACGTTTTCACATGCTGGGCAGCCCAGTCCTGAAAGTTGGGGCCTTCCATGATCAGGTTTTGCAGCACGAAGTCGCTGACCTTGCGAGATTTCTGCGAGGGGCGAATACCGGCCTGGTCGATCGCTTGGGCAAATGCTTTGGAGAACGGCTTGTCGATGGAGCTGGACGGATAGGCTCCAATGCCTTCGCCGCGCATGAGTGCGGCGATGATGCCGAGTTGGGCTTTTTTGTCAGCAGTTTCGGCGCGGTCGCGGAGCACGACGCTTTTGCGCACGTTGTCGGGTACGTTGAGTTTTTGTGTTTCGTGTGAGCAAAAGACCAGCGGTTCGATCCGGGGAAGTTTGCCTTTGAATTTCGTGGCGGCCTTTTGCTTCAGGATCAACGATTTAAGTTTTTTGCATTTCCGATCGGCCAGTAGGATTGGGTTGTCGTAGGTTGCTCGCTTACCTTCGTGCTCCCACGTCCATGTTCCGGCGTCACCGGTGACTGTGCCAGGGCGGCTCTTGATTTCGATCAGGAAGATGCCCATTTTGGTGACGACCAACAGATCGACTTCGTTGACGGTTCCGTCGTCGCCAATGAATTCGAAGTTCGCCCAAGCCCGATACGGTTCATGGGTGGGAAACTGTGACCGGACAAACTCCAACGCTTCCAATTCCCAGGGGAAGGATGACTCGGTGACGGTAGTCCAGTGTGACGTCGACATGGGATGGGAAGTTCGCGGGGGAGAGACGACTATTTGGTTTTGCGGGGGCGGCGCGTTGCCGCTGGCGGTTTCGAAGAATTGGCCTGATTCGAGCGTTCGATTTTCTTTAGCAGTTTGTCGAGCTCGGTGATCTTGAAGAGCCGATAGCCGTTGATCGGATTCCGGTGCATCACGATCTTTCCGTCTCTTCCCCAGTTGCGGAGCGTATTGGGCGACACGCCGAGATACACCGCAGCGTCCTTGATGGTTAAGTACGAATCCAGCTTTGTCATGAGATACTCCTGCCAGCAGTAAGTTAGGAGCACCAACCTTGCCAAAGTTCAATTGCCATAGACAGTAGATAGATGGGTGGCCGGGGAAGACAAAGAATTCCAATCAATAACTAGGATCGGAATATATTGCCCACAGCTTCCAGGTTCCAGGCTGTGGTTCACTTCAGCAGGCCGAAGTGGCGCGGTTAATATTCGTCCTCACGAATAATAACCCTCCCGTGATGATCTTGTGCTTCAAATGGCGGCGTACAGCCGTCGTCCCAGTCGAGCTTGAATTCAACAGGAACTGGCATTGGACCGGGCAAGGGCTTACCTCCGAATTTCGAAATGATTTTCTTCCGCCACAAATCCGCAATTCCTTCCATGTAATCCACCGTTTGACTGACGAGCTTCGCATCAAACTCGGAATGTCGCAACTGGATGAGTGAATACGACAATACGACCAGATTTTCAGTGTCGATCGCCAGTGTTGCTCCGAAAGCGGGTGTATTGTGCTGTAAGAGCCACAGGTTACCAAATCGTCTTTCCAAACAGTTGGCGATTGATCTCTCTCCAAAAGTCAGCAGCTAA
>JBGSKR010000303.1:0-14179 GCA_041741135.1 Mariniblastus sp. | reverse complement strand
GGAATGCAGACGTGACATGCCAACGTCCAATTATTGGTAAACTCAAGTGGGCTACGGCTAACGCCATTTTTATTTTCGGGAGATTTCCATGTCATTGCTAATTAAAAACGGTAGGATCGTGACAGCGACGGACGACTACGTCGCCGATATTTTTTGCGAGAATGAAACCATCACCGCGATCGGGTTGAACCTGGACGTGCCCGCCAATTGTGAAGTGATTGATGCCACCGGGAAGTATGTGTTTCCAGGCTTCATCGATCCACACGTCCATATCTATTTGCCGTTCATGGGCACGTATGCGAAAGACGACTATGAATCGGCCAGCAAGGCGGCGCTGGTGGGCGGAACGACAACGCTGATCGAAATGTGTTGTCCCAGTCGCAGCGAATCGCCGCTCGCGGCGTTTGAGTTGTGGAATGACAAAGCCAAAGATTTGTCCGCTGTTGATTATTCATTTCACATTGGCGTGACGCGATACGACGAAACGGTCGAGCAAGAGCTGCGCGAGTTGGTTTCGCGCGGACTGGCTTCGTTTAAAATTTTCCTCGCCTACGAAGGCGCATTTGGCATCGATGATTCTGAACTGTTTCGGACTTTGAAGCTGGCGAAAGAACTCGGCGTGATCGTAACGGCTCATTGTGAGAATGCGATTGCCGTTTCGCAAATGCAGGCTCAGTTGATCGCCGTTGGAAAAACAGGCCCCGAGTTTCACGAACCATCGCGTCCGGAGTCGGTTGAAACCGAAGGTGTGCATCACTTGATGACATTTGCCGAACTGACGGGTGCTCATGTGTACGTGGTTCACACCAGTTGTGATGGAGCACTGCGAGCGGCGCAAGACGCGCGGTATCGCGGCGTGCATGCCTGGATCGAAACGGTAGCTCCGTATCTGGTACTGGACAAAACGTTCGCGGAACAGCCGAACTTTGAAGGCGCGAAATACGTCATGTCGCCGCCGCTGCGAGACATCCGCAATCAGTCCATCCTCTGGAATGCGATTGCCAGCGGTTTAGTCTCAACCATCGCAACCGATCACGCTCCGTTTGATTTCGCGAATCAAAAAGAAATGGGCCGCGATGATTTCACGAAAATTCCCAACGGCATTCCTTCGGTGGAAGATCGCGTGAATCTGGTTTTCAACTATGGCGTCCGAACCGGCAAGATTGACTTGAACACGTTCGTACGTGCGTGTAGCACCGCAGCGGCAAAACTGTTTGGTTTGTATCCACAAAAGGGCGCGATTCAAATCGACAGTGACGCGGATTTGGTCGTTTATGATCCGAATTATTCTCACATACTTTCTGCGGCGACTCAGCAGATGAGCGTTGACTACAGCGCATTCGAGGGCTGGGAAATTGTCGGTCGCCCGGAGGTGGTGACCGTTCGTGGCGAGATCCAAGTTCGCGATGGGCAGTTCGTCGGCACGCTGGGACGAGGCCGATTGCTGCCACGAACATGTTCGCATTTTTAGAGAGATTTGGCGGATAGTGACCTCATCGGCGTACCGAACGTCCATCATGTATCAGACGCCCGCATTCTTCCGCGAAGCTGAGCTTCAGTCATCAGCGTAGTTGGGTCAGCGGTGTAACTGGCTAATGTTCACGAATCATCCGTGATTTTCTTGCTGGTTCGGATACGCATCAGGCATCGACGGCAACAAGGTCTTCTGCTGTCATGCCGATGTCTCGCGCAATTTGCCGCAGAAGTATCGGAGAGATATCTCGACCTTGGTGGAAAGGAACGGTGGTTGCGCGCCCGTCCAAATGGCGAAACTGCTTATGAGAACCCCGTTGCCGAACTTCGCTGAATCCTAGCTTCTCCAGGCGAGCAATGACCTCGCGTGGCTTGAGCACTGGAAGCCTCCCCATGATTACGAAACCTGAAGAGTTTGAGTACCAACGAACTCTGATTCCAGTACCGGATCACCATCCTCGATCAACATGCGGATGACTTCACGTAAGTTGTCGTTAAGTTCATCGAGCGTCGCTGCCTGCGAATGTGCCCCAGCGAACCCCGGTACAAACCCGACGTAGAGTCCCGTATCAGTGCATCGCTCGATTACTGCGGTAAACAATCTCATCACTTTCTCCTGCCCGAACAATTACCATACGGCTCGGCGTCTGTCGAACAGTCGCTCGCATTCAGTATAGCTGATTAGACTTACTTCCTATAGTCGCATTCTCGCAGCGAGAAGTAAATCTGTCTCTAGACTACGATTGGTCACTGAGCGATGTTTTTAGTGTACGCTTGCAACGGTTTCGAACAATTCTCGGAATTCGCCGCAAGATTGGCGAATCGCCATACCGGTCTTTGAATTCTATGACGGTCTGTTTTAGCGAGTCTTGTAATTTGGCAACGGTATCACCAGCGATCTCGTTCACGTAAGAGGGATTTACCTCAAGCTCTTCTGCGAACGAAGTCAAGTGTTTTGAGATAACAGCACCGGGAAGAAATTCTCCACCGATGCTCATGGCAAGTTTTTTGCTGACCAGTGGATAGTTGTTGGTGCAGACTAAATCATAAAACGGCGTCAGTTTCGTTTGGCCATTGACAAACATCAGCGATATATTTTTCGCGTGGGCATCCGCGTTATAAACTAACCAGTTAAACATCGTCCAGCGAATCAGCTTTTCCAATTCCGACGCCGGAACAGAGCAAACATCTTTGATCAATTCAATGCAATGTTTCAAGGTCGGGCCGCCTTCTTGTTGGTACTTTTCTTGTGGATGCTTGCCCAGTGCTTGGCAAAAATCTTCTTGGTGAATTCGCGTGTACACGCCATCGACTTGCATTCGGTCGTACCTTTTAACGACGGCAATTCGTGATTTGCTGGTTTGGTACAGCTCAATGTCTACCGTTTCGACACCGACGGCACGACCAAGCATCGTGGTGAATGTTTCGTTCTCTGGAAGGTGCGAAAAGTGCGAAGCGAATTTTAGAATATGAGTGCTTGGCGAGTTTCCTGTGGGCAGAAAGAATTTTCCATCGACGACTTTAACGGGCAATTTGTCTTGCGCGCCCGCCAGCGAAAGTCTCACGTCATCAGCGCCAGCGACCTCGGCAAATGCGTACTGGTCACCTTGCGACCATTTGGCAAGTTGCTTCTCAGAAATCGGTTGATAGTTATCTTGTTTGCGAGGTGGTTGTTTGCCTTCTTCCAAAATCGTGAGCGCTCCCGCGCAGTCGCCGCCGATTAGCTTCAAGAGTTCGTAGTTATTTCCTTCGGAGATACCCAGTTTTTCACAAGTTCGTTTTCGAATTCTTTCCTCTGGCAACAAGTTGACGAAAAAATTGTTGGCGAGTTTGTTATGGATGGGAGCTGCGGTCAATGGAATCGATACTGAGATCGGAAATGCAGTTTCATTCTCCAGCCAAATCTCCGCGTAGGAAAACTGGATACTTATGCCATCAGTCGTGGAGATCTTGCCGATTAGCTGATCGTCAAAATAGACATTCAGTTTTGGCTTGGTTGAGACGGCTTTATCGGCGTTCATGAATGCGGAACTCCAAGCCTAGTAGTCGGGCTACCTTCAGTGCTTTCCCGATTTGTGCGGTTGGCTTTCCTCGTTCTAGTTCCGACAAGAATCGAATGCCAACACCGGCCAGTGCCGCAGCCTTCTGTTGAGTCAATTTGGCTTTTTTACGACGTTCGCGGATGATAATGCCGACGTCTTCGGATGTTTTTATCGGGGTGTCCAAGGTTTTACCGCTCGGGATTATTTGAGGCTGTAAGAGGCCATTCGGCAAAAAATGATACCGAACGGGATAATTCTACCTCGATGGTAGGGAAATGAGTAAAAAAAACACCGATCGGGACAAAAATTGTCTTTGATTTATTTGGCGACTTTGGTTCAGGATTTTCACTTTAGCCACGAAATGGCACAGCAATCACAAAGAAAACTAATCGCTGCAACTTGGGGTCAGTCCGGTTCCCCAAATAATAATTAGCCGAGGTGCGCTAGCGAGGTTAAGGTTGCGGAACCGGACGCTAGCGCGCCCACGGCTGATGTTTCCGGACAGACCGCAGCTTCATTCTACTTCGGTTTGGCTTTTTTATTCGAGGCTTTGATTACGCTACTCGATACTTTTTTCGTCGTTTTGGATTTGCGTTGAGTCTGGCTCTCAACCACGATCATTGCTTCTTTCGTGGGAGACGCTTTTCGTTTTTTTGCAGCCGATTTTCCAACGACCGTTTTAATGGAAACGGTTTTCGTTTTCTTCGCTACGGATGGAGAAACTTTTTCAGATGAAGTATCCCGCGTTGCTCTCGCCTTCTTGACAACGACTTTTGTGGCCATGCGTTGCGCTGGCTTTTTGATTTTCGAAGGTGTAGCGACAGACGGAGTTTTCGTCGCAGTGGCTTTTGTTTTGTTTTTCGTTTTGATTGTCGCTTTACCTGAACTAATCGGCTTGCTCGTTTTACTGGGCTTGCTCGATTTGACCGAGAGTGGCGTACCTTGGGTCGAAGTTGAATTGTCGAGTTCGATGCCAAAGATTTCGCTGAGGTCGGATTCGGCGATGCTCGAATCGCTGGACGAAACCAATTCACGATTAAGGTTGTCTTTTGATACGGCGGCAGAAATTAATTCTGCGTGATCGACTCCTCGCATCAGAAATAACAATTCTGGTTGAGAATCCAGTCGATTGCCAACGCCGTACATGACGGCAGCCAAATGTTTGCAGCAGTACGAGTAATCTGGGCAACTGCATTCCATATCAATCTCGCGCGGTGTTGGGAAACACCCGTCGCTTTTGTTTGTCAGACCTTGCATCACGCCGTCCGACAATCGGCCTGCTAACAGGTCAAACAGCGAATCAATTGAACTGGAGCAATTATGTTTGATTTTCTTCCAAGTTGCGGAGGCCAATTTTTTGATCGAGATCGAGACCTCGTAGGGTTCAGAGCCAGCCACCATTGCTTCGATCTTTCCTGCGGTGATGACGAGATCGACAACCGACCCATTTCGCACGTAAGTCGCCCCGCGAGGGAGACGGTTGCTGAAGTCGCTGTAGGCGTTGAGATTGTCGCACCAAGCCTTGCCCCAAAACGACTTGGCGATGATCCGACCGTTCACGCATACGGGAGAAGGTTCGCGTTTTTGCTTTTTCGCAATTTTTGCGGCTTCCTTTTTGGCCATTGCCAGTCTCTGTCCAACCGAAACGTAGGGGGCCCACTGAGAACCATAACTGGAACTGTAGCCATAACCTCGATAACCCATGGGAACTCCCTTCCATGTTGAAAAGAAACTTGCTTTGAAAAATCAAGAAAAATCAGCTTACCCTTTCCGCTCGAAAACATAAAGATCACAATTTCGTGCCTGTTACTTCATCTACTTCAACCGAAAAACAATTTGCTGAGCCTAACCTAAGATGACAGAACGATTGGTGCTCTCTCCTCACGGAAATCTTTATTTGCGAACCTTACAAGCCGAAGACGTAACGCGGGCTGATCAAGAGAATTTGCTCAGCAAATTAACTGCCGCGTTCGTTGTTTCTTCTGCGGAAGGTTTGTTTGAGCTGGCAAAATTACGCGACGTTAATCAATTGCCGCCCGAGTTTGGTTTTTGGAAGCAGTGGGCGCTGCAACTGCTTCAATCGCTTTGTCAGCTTGATCAACATCAGCGCAGTGAGTTCGCCAGCGCGGTAAGTCCGTCGGGAATCGATCAATGGTTACCGCCGCCAGATGAGTTGGAGTTGACGGTTCTGGTTTCTATGGCACCACCCATGATAGGTTTGGATTATCTGTCGCCGAAAGTGCTGAGGACTTTGTGGCAGGGATTGGCGATGCTGGTTCAGCAGCGGGCGGCCAATCATCCAGGTGGTTTGGTTGATTTGTTGAAGGAGGTCGATCCGCGCTGGCAGTTGCTGGGGCGAGTCACCTTTCATCTGGCCGAGAATCGAAAGGAGACTGAAAAGCCGTTTGCGTTTCTGGCAACCTATTCGCATCAGATTTCCGCCAAGTCTGGTGTGAAGCACCTGCCGTTGGCGGAAGCTCTGCGACAGTACGCCGGTCAGCAAGATCAAACGAAATTGGCAGAGCTACTGACTCCCGTTCGGCTGGCGGCAGAGCAGTCGTCGTTGATTAAGAATTGGTTGGAGACTCGGGCATTGTTTCAGGCTCAAGCGTTGGGTATCGATCAAGCCTACGAGTTTCTCCGAGTGGTGCCGGTGCTGGAGCAATGCGGATTGGCCGTGCGTGTGCCGGACTGGTGGCGAGCCCGCCATGCTT
The DNA here is from genome assembly GCA_041741135.1 of Mariniblastus sp. Classification (GTDB taxonomy): domain Bacteria; phylum Planctomycetota; class Planctomycetia; order Pirellulales; family Pirellulaceae; genus Mariniblastus. The sequence continues at coordinate 7,950 of JBGSKR010000303.1, read as the reverse complement.
CGCGACCGACGGTGCAGATTCATCTTGGCAATAAAATCCCCAACCAAATGGGTGCCGATGCGTTGCTAGATTTTTCCATTGGTATGGTTCTGGATGGCCAATCGCTGACAGAGCAAGAACAGCGAGATTTGCTTGCCGCAGAGGATGGCTTGATGTTGCTGCGTGGGAAATGGGTGGAAGTCAATCATTCTCGTTTGCAACAAGCGCTCGACCACTGGCAGCAGTTGAAACAGGAACATGTGGAAGGATTCGATTTTCTGCGCGGCATGAGAATGTTGGCGGGAACTTCACTTGATGGAGCCGATGATGAACTTTCGGCTGCGAGCGAATGGTCGCAGATCGCCGCTGGTGAATGGCTCAGTGAACTGCTGGCGACGGTGCGAGACCCGTCGGGTGAAGTGAATTGCAGGCCAGGAAATAATTTGAATGCGACACTCCGACCTTATCAGGTTCAGGGTGTTCGCTGGCTATGGTTCATGACGCAGCTTCGACTGGGAGCTTGTTTGGCCGACGACATGGGATTGGGGAAGACGATTCAGTTGATCGATTTGATTCTGCAACGTCGGTGCAAACCTCTTGGAGAAGGACAGAAACAAAAGCTCGCACCGAGTCTATTGGTTGTGCCGGCTTCGCTGATTGGAAACTGGAAACAGGAGTTTGCCAGGTTTGCTCCGCAGCTTCGAGTCTTATTGGTACACCGCTCAGAATTGGATTCGCAGTCTTTGCAACATTTAGAACGTTCGCCCGAGCAGGCGCTGAACGGAATCGATGCCGTTGTGACTTCTTACACGATGCTTCGCTCGTCGGAGTGGATGAGCAAAATCGATTGGGACTTGTTGGTGTTAGATGAAGCGCAAGCCATCAAGAATGCGACTTCCGTGCAAACGCGGGCCGTGAAAAAGCTGAAAGCCGAATGCCGCGTGGTGTTGACCGGCACACCCGTTGAAAACCAGCTAGGTGATCTCTGGTCGTTGTTTGATTTTTGTTCACCTGGATTGTTGGGAACGGCGAAACAGTTTAAAGACTATCTCAAACGTATCGGAAAACAGAGCGATGCTCACGGCTATGCGGCTCTGCGGAAACTGGTGCAGCCCTACATCCTGCGTCGCATGAAAACCGATCCAAAGATTGCCCCCGATCTGCCCGAAAAAACGGAAGTGCGAGTTGAATGCGGGCTGTCGAAACGTCAAGCTGCGTTGTATCAAGGATTGGTGAAAGAGTTGGCGAGTCAACTCAAGTCGATCAGTCAGGCAAATCAGGAAGGGAACATCCGTCGGCGAGGCATTGTGCTTTCGACGATGATGCAGTTGAAACAAGTTTGCAATCATCCATCGCAAATGAACCGAAGTGATCAGTTTTTGCCCGGCGACAGTGGTAAGTTTCAACAACTGGCCGAAATTTGTACGGCGATCAGCGAGCAGCAAGACAAGGTGCTGGTCTTCACGCAGTTTCAATCGCTTTGTCAACCGCTGTCGGACTATCTGGCAAGTTTGTTTGGTCGAGTCGGATTAGTTTTGCATGGAGCAACCCCTGTCGGAAAACGCAAGGAGCTTGTGCGACAGTTTCAGGATAACGAGGCGATTCCTTATTTCGTGATTTCGCTCAAAGCCGGAGGAACGGGTTTGAATCTAACTGCGGCGTCGCATGTGATTCACTTTGATCGTTGGTGGAATCCAGCCGTTGAAAATCAAGCCACTGATCGCGCGTTTCGAATTGGACAAAAGAAAAACGTGCTTGTCCATAAATTCGTCTGTCGCGGGACGCTGGAAGAACGGATTGACGATATGCTTAAAAGTAAACAAGGCTTGAGCGATGTGATTCTTAAGCCATCGCAAGAAGGAGAACAGTTGCTGACCGAGATGGGCGATCAGGAACTGCTGAAATTCGTTGCGCTGGATGTCAAGAGCTGTGAAGTCTCGTAAAAGTCTGTCTGGAAACATCAGCCGAAACGCGTTAGCGTCCGGTTCTGCGTCGGTAACCGTGTGCTAACGCACTACGGCTGATCATCGCGCCGGTATCCGGACAGACTCCTAGCCGCGCGAGAGGGCGTCGCTTTGTTTGACGAAATCGTCGCCCGACCACTCGGCGTCTTGGCGAATCATGGCCTCTTCGGAAGATGAAGCAGGCTTGGCGGCTTGCTTTTTCTCCTCAAACTCGGCTTTCTTCTTGGCTCGGGCGGCGGCCTGGATTTCAACCAGTTCGGCATGAGTCTTGAAAAACTGAAGACTATGGCCCTTGAAATCCGCGATCGATTGAAACTGGTGTTCGTCCATGAATGCCGACAGTTCGTCGCACATTTCTTTGACCATTCCATAGCCCATCTTCATCACACCGGTGCAGACTTGAACACAATCGCAGCCTAGCAAAATAAATTCGGCGGCGTCGGTTCCCGTTTCAATCCCGCCGATGCCACTAAGCGTTCGATCAGGAAATTCGGCGCGAATCAGCGTGGCAATCTCCATGCAGTTTCGTAGGGCGATTGGTTTCACGGCTTGACATGAATATCCGCCAGGCGTGGTGTATCCTTCGACGGAAGGTTCGGGGCGCAGTGTTTTCAAATCGACGCCGATGACACTGCGGATCGTATTGATCGCGGCGATCCCGCTGGCTCCCGATCGAAGCGCGGCGCTACTGGGGTCTTCGATGTGCGTCACGTTCGGTGTCATCTTTGCCCAGACGGGAATCGTCGCGGCTTCCATCACCCAACCGGTGACTTCGGCAACGATGTCGGGGTTGACGCCCATCGCGGATCCCATTTTTCGTTCGGGCAATCCATGCGGGCAGGACAGATTGATTTCGAACGCATCGACTCCAGCGGCTTCGCAGCGTTCGATGATCTCGACCCAAGCGTCGCGGCGGTATTCTTCCATGATTGACGCGATGAGAATTCGGTCGGGATATTTGTCTTTGAGTTGTTTGAATTCATCGAGCCAAGTTTCAAAAGGGCGATCGCTGATCAGTTCGATATTTTCCCAGCCGTAAATTTCGCCTGAAGTGCGACTGCGCAGACGTCCGTAACGGGGTTGCACGTTGATGACTTTTTCGGCTTCGAGACTGATCGTTTTGGCGATCACGGCGCCCCCGCCTTCGTCGAAAGCTTTGCCGATCACGTTGGCATTGGGTCCCGGAGGTCCGGAACCGAGGCCAATCGGGTTAGGCATTCTCACGCCATTGACGGTGGTTGTTAGATCGGCCATGGGTTGTACTCCGGGTAAGTAGGCTCAAAAAAGGAAACGGTTTCCGCACTGAATTCTCACGAATCCAGCTACATCATTTTGTTGATCAGGCGGTCGCGACGAGGCTGAGAACTTCGTCTAAAACACTGATCATGAAGTCAGCGTCATCGAGCGTGATGCACATCGGTGGTTTAATACGAAGCGTGTTTCCAAACAGGCCGCCCTTGCCGATCAGCAGGCCTCGATCCTTAGCAAGTTCCATGATTTTGGCGGCTGCTGCGGAAGCGGGCTGTTTCGTTTTTCGATCAGTGACCAATTCTACCCCCAGCATCAAACCCAATCCGCGAACCTCACCGATCAACTCATGCCGCTGCTGAAGTTCTTCCAAATTCTGTTTCAAATAAGCGCCAACGGTCGCGGCGTTTTCCTGAATGCCTTCGGCGTCGATGACTTCCATCGTCGCGAGGCCTTGAGTCATGCTGATCGGGTTTCCGCCGTAAGTATTGAAGTGGACGCGGTTTTTCAGTGCCTGAGAAATTTCACGTTTCGTCGTCATGGCACCGAGCGGAGCACCGTTACCGATGCCTTTCGCCATTACCACCATGTCCGGCACGACTCCGAAATGTTGATGAGACCAATAGTTTTCGCCGGTGCGCCCAAAGCCGCCTTGAACTTCGTCCGCAACACACAATCCGCCATGATCGCGAACGTGCCCGTAGATAATTTGGAAAAACTCTTGCGGGGGAACGACCGCGCCACCGACGCCTTGAATCGGTTCACCAATGAAGCAGGCAATTTCGCCGGAAGTTTCATGCTGGATCACGTTCTTGATGTCGTGAGCGCATTTAAGATCGCACGATGGATAACTGAGACCATACGGACAGCGGTAACAATAACCGGGATGCGAGTGATGAATGCCGTTTGCTTGATTGCTCTTGAATCGCCAATTGCCATGTGCGGTAAGTCCCATCGCAGCGGTGGTGCCGCCGTGATAACCGTTGCGGAGTGCGATCACGTCGGTGTTGCCGGTGTACTCGCGCGAGCACAGCACGGCTAACTCGTTGGCTTCACTGCCCGAGTTGGTGAAATAAGTCGACTCGAGGCCAGCGGGCATTTTGCTGGCGAGCTTTTCCGCAAACTGGGCGATGGTCGGATGCAAATAAATCGTGGTCGTGTGTTGTAGCGTTTCCGTTTGACGCTTGACCGCCGCAATGATGTCGGGGTGGCAGTGTCCGACGCTGACGGTGACAATGCCGGCAAATCCGTCGAGATAGCGTTTTCCCGTTTCATCGTAAACATATTGCATGTGGCCTTCCACGATCATCAATGGGTCGGCGTAGTAAGTGATCACGCCCGGCGACACGTACTGATGGCGGAGCGCGATGACTTCTTCGCGAGACGGGCCGGAGTACGGCTTTGGCACGTGATTGATCACGGGTAGCGATCGTGTTTGAGTATCACTCATCTTCACTGAATCCTCTTTGTTTGCGGGTAGCGGGAATTGTATTATCGAGAACCAAGCCAATGATCGCAGCGACGCCCATTCCGTTTTTTCCAATCGCTGCGACAACATCACTTAAACCGGTGGACTGCTCGCTGAGGTATTTTAAAGCATCGGAACCCGTCGCACCATTGAAATAAGCGGGGACACTGAGTCCCATGAATAACGAAAATCCGGCGATAAACAAATTTCGATCGACATTCAAATCAGCTTTGGTGAGCTCTTTAATTCCAACCGCACTAATGAGTCCAAACAGTGCGCAGTACAACCCGCCGACAACTGGTTGCGGAATCGCAGCGGCAGCGGCACCAAATTTTCCAAACAGTCCCAGCAGCACCAACATCACGGCCGCGATCTGCACGACATAGCGACTGCCGACTTTCGTGATTCCTACCAGTCCGATATTCTCGGAATAAGACGTCGAACTGAAGCCGCCCAGCAATCCGGTGATGGCACAGCCGACGCCCTCGCAACCGATACCACGCGAAATTTGTTTTTCCGTCGGCACGCCACCGCCTGCGAAACGACTGCAAGCGTGATAGTCCCCGTAAGATTCAATCATCGACGCCATGTAGCCAGCCAGTACGGCAAAAATAAAACCGAGGTGAAACTTCGGAACGCCCCATGGCAAGAAAACCTGCGACGGCAAGACTCGCAGCCAAGGGGCTTCGGAAGCATGAGCAAAATTTAAATAAGCCGGATGCCCTTTGGCGACGATTCCGCTAAAGGTGAGTATCGCACAAACTCCGACGCTGATCAAAATCGCCAGCAAAATCGGGAACAAATGAAATAACCGACTGCGACGCGAAAGCACATAAGAAAACAGAATCACCAGCACGATGGTCAAAATCGAAATGGGCCAATACGTTCCCGCGATTGGTGCGCCGACGCCGTACAGTGCCAGGCCGATCAACATGATCACGGGGCCGATCACCACCGGAGACAGCACGCGTCGAACCATTCCCATCAACCCCGAAAAACCGATCGTCATTTCCACCACGGCACCCACCAAAATCGCGCCAGCGATGTATTGCATCATCTCGGATGGTTCACCGCCTCGGGCTTTGACGGTGGCGATGATACTGGCAAACGCGGCGAGGAAGCTAAACGAAACGCCTTGAATGATCGGCAGTCGGGAACCAAAAGTGACTTGGATTAAAGTTGCGATGCCACTGCACAGCATCACGGAACTGATCAGCGTCGCCACATCGGCCTCGCTCATTCCCATTCCCGAACCATCGGCACTGACTGGCCCCAGCATCAGTGGCACGGCAACGGTCGCACCGAACATCGTCAGCACGTGCTGCATCGCCAAAATAAGGGCGCGGCCCAAGGGCGGTCGATCTTCCAAGCCATAAGTCGGTTTCGCATCTTTCAAATCAGCGTCGTTCATATCGCTCCAAAGCTCACAAGTTGGCCACGGAAATCAAGCCAGAAAAATTTGGGTCACTGAGCAATGGTGGTGCTGTTTGACGGGTTTGGGTTCATCGCTTTGATCGCGGCAAGTCGAGAATGGCATCGATAGTTTCGGGGTCTTGTCTCGCATCGAGAACCGCATAGATATCGATACAATCCTCTGCCAAGATGTAGTATATCGAAAACGGAAATCGTTTTGATTGTGAGCGCTGGAACCCACGATAGTGTTCGTGGATACCAGCATAAATTCGTAACGACTCGATGTCAGCAGCAAGGCAGTCATTGAAATAAGTACTGAGTCCAGGTCGTTGCGATTCATAGAAATCGGCACCAATCTCAAGGTCTCGCTCGGCCTCAGGCAGGAGCCGAATCCTCATTTCAGTCGATCCCTGAGACGTTCCTTCGCGGAAGCCCAGTCGACAAACGCTGTTCGGCCCTCTTTAACGGCAGCCAGCCGAGCGGATAGAACGTCTCCATGCCAATCTGGTGGTGGAATACTTGAAGGATGTTTCGAAAGATCGTCCCAAAGACGCTCCATTAAGAGGAGCTTTTCCGAAAGCGAAAGGGTTTCGATTGGTATCGTCGATAAGTTGTTCATATTGCTAACTTACACAATGTTAGAGGAAATGCAAATTCTTATCTTGCCGCCAACGTCAAATGGTTTAATGAACATTCCTACGGACGCACGATGGCATCGTAAGTATCGGGCCGGCGGTCACGGAAAAACTGCCAAGTGTTTCTGACTTCGCGGATCAAATCGAAATCCATTTCGGCAATGACAATGTCGTCCGTGTCGCGGGAGCCTTCCGCGATAATTCTTCCACGTGGATCACAGAAATAACTTTGTCCGTAAAACTCGCCGATTCGCCAAGGCTCCTCGAAACCAGGTCGGTTAATCGCACCGACGAAGTACTGATTAGCGACTGCGTGAGCGGGTTGCTCGAGCTTCCACAAATACTCGCTCAGCCCCGCGACGGTGGCGGACGGGTTGAGCACAATTTCGGCTCCGTTCAGACCAAGGCAACGAGCACCATCGGGGAAGTGCCGATCGTAGCAAATGTAAACACCGACCTTGCCGATTCGCGTGTCGAACACCGGATAGCCGAGATTGCCCGGACGAAAATAAAACTTTTCCCAAAACCCTGGATCGCAATGCGGGATGTGGGTTTTGCGGTATTTGCCGAGATAGCTTCCATCGGCGTCGATGACAGCAGCGGTGTTGTAGTACACACCGGTGATGTCTTCTTCGTAGACGGGAATTACCATCACCATCTCGTGTTTCTTTGCGAGTCGCATCATGAGTTGCGTGGTTGGGCCTTCGGGGACTCGTTCGGTCACGCCGTACCATTTGGTGTCTTGTTCGGCGCAGAAATACGGGCCGTAGAATAACTCTTGCAGGCAGACCAGTTGAGCGCCTTGATTGGCAGCTTGCTGAATCAGATCGACATGTTTGTCGATCATGGCGGATTTGATTTTCTCGGGAGGTGAAGTGGTTGGTTCACAGAGAGTGGCTTGAATCAGTGCGCCTTTAACGATGCGTGCCATAGGGGCGTTCTCGATGGGTTGATGCTGTGTGTGAAAAAAATCTTAACCGTTCACGCCTTCCAAGTTTTGAGGAAGTCGTAGGGTTATGAAGTTGTATTGGTAGGGGTGGTGACTTCCATTTCTCTTTACTTCATCCCATAACTTTTTCTCCGCGATCCTCCGTTTCTCCGCGTTTTAAAAACTTCCAAAATGACTATGTGCAATTCTAGTTTCATGTCGGTTTATAACGCGGAGGAGCGGAGTGGCGGAGGATCGCGGAGTCTTACTTGACTTCGGAGAACTCCAATCGCATTGCAAAAACTGTGAACGGTT
>JBGSKR010000302.1:0-2370 GCA_041741135.1 Mariniblastus sp. | reverse complement strand
CAACATTCACGGTCACTCCGTTCTGAAACTGGTTGATGATCGTGACCTGAAACGCAGCATTTGGATCGGGCACAATCCCACCGCCCCAGCCCAAACTAATGACTCTCTGATTGATAGAGAAAACACCCTGAGCCACTGGGCCACCTACGCCGACAACCGTTCCGTCGGCATTTTGCCAACTTCTACCGGGACCAGAATACGAGTACGTTTGACCGTCAACAGCATTCACCTGCCAAGACTGCGCCGGATTGAGTTGTCGTTCTTGGCCACCTGCGTTAATCCTAAGCACATCTCGACCTCGGTTTACGAACGTTGCCACGAAGACGCCGACCGGATCGGGAGCCGCATCTGCTCCGCCGCCAATCTTATAAACAGCTTGATTGGCAGAAAAACGCTCGGACGCCGCGCCACCTCCAACCATTTGTCCAAAACCCGTGAAGCGGGGTTGTCCATGGTATGAGAACGATTGTCCGTCAATTGCTTGAACCTGCCACGACTCGCCGGGATTCAAATCTCGTTGTTGACGATTCACATTGACCGTCAGTACTTCATAGCCACCGTTAACGATGGTAGCCAGGAAGTTTCTGATGCCAGCTTGTCCCCCGGCTCGCCAACCTGGTGCCTGACCTCCGCCTCGCCACCCTGGTGCTGCCGCACCGAGAGGAACGACAACCGATTCTTCGACAATCCGTGTTTCGTATTGGCCTGTTTGCGGATTAAAAGTTTGGACTTCGCGTTGAACGGTTCGGATTTCGGTTCTTCCGTCGTCAGCTTGAAAATTCTCAGGAGCTTGCGCGAGTGCAGGTGCTTGATCGGTGTCTTGGCTCAACGCCGCTTCACCCAACTGCCTTAAAACTTGCTGCCCAAGATTTCGAAGTGGTCGGTCTGGAACTTGTCCCCAAGCTACGTTTGTAAGCAACATGGCAATCGCTGCCAAAATGCATGAGACTGACCGTTTCATCTTCTGTTCCCTTTAAATTTAATTGACGACAAGTTAAGTCAAAAGCGACACTTAGTGATCATCGATGATACTTCTTTTTCTTGAGAATGAAAGAAAAAACAAGTGAGAAAATAACAACAAAGAAATAAGTGAAAAGACGCATTTGCACCGCCAACGATTCAGCGTCCCCATTCATCACGGTATTCAATCAAGGAAAAATAGCTCATTGGTCAATAGTAACATGTGAGTATAACGAGTTAGTTCGGCATTTTCGGCTTCCGCCAAAAACTGGATACCAAGTTTGCGTTCGGACTCCGTTGGCAGACGCTGAAACAGCAACGTATACAATCGCTCGACTGCGTCGTCGGGATTTAAATCGGCTACCTGAGTTGCAATTTTATCCGCTTGTTCTGCGACAAAGTGGTTGTTCATCAAGTACAAAGCTTGTTGCGGAACGGTCGTGCGAAATCGCTCGGAACTGCTGGCATCTGGGTTAGGAAAGTCGAACGTGCGAAACATGCCGGGCAAATTCTGGCGGTCGATGTAACCGTACTGTGATGGACCAACGTTGGCAAAGATGTGAATAACGTGCTTGGCTTTCGTGGGAAAGTGCGGCGACTTCGGCTGAAGCGGTGACGCAATGGCCATTCTGTCGCTCGGTTGCTGAGCAGCGAATGTTTCCTTTGCCAACAACTCCGTCAAACCGAGCGCCCCCAAGCCAAGGCCGCACTTTAACAAATACTCACGTCGAGGGTAGGTAGGCGAGAGCATCAATCGTGATCCTGCAAATCGAATAGGTTGAATACTCCGGTATATTGGTCAAGTGAAAACAATGCACCTATATTTTCGAATGCTTGGTCGATTGCAAGCGTCAACACTATACAAACAAATCGACGAACTCAAATTTCTCGCCATCAAAGAGACCGCGATCGCTGAGCTTCAATGAAGGAATAACGAGCAGAGCCAGAAACGAAAGCGTCATAAAGGGAGCACGTAAGACGCAGCCCAACTGTTTAGCAGCGAGGTCGAGCTCTGCATATTGTTTCCCGACGATTTGACACGATTCAGTAGACATCAATCCAGCCACCGGTAACGGCAGCAATTGGATATCGTTGTGCCCGCTAACTACCGACAATCCACCTGAGCTACCGATCACGGCATTGATCGCCGCTTTCAAATCCTGATCGTCGACTCCAACAGCGATGATGTTGTGCGAATCATGCGCGACGGTGGATGCGATGGCTCCAGAATGAAATCCGAACCCACGCACAAACGCAATGGCCGGTCTTGCCGGTTGGTAACGATTGACAATCACCAGCTTAAGCAAATCGCGGTGGATATCCGAAACCACTTGCGAATTCACTACTTTCATCAGAGCGGTTTCGGATCGGGTAATCAACTGCCCTTCGATCACCCCGATCACGCGAATT
>JBGSKR010000301.1:0-4453 GCA_041741135.1 Mariniblastus sp. | reverse complement strand
GCTGCTGCGGCTGACGCGGCCTCGAAGTTGATGTAATTGAGAAAGTCCGAATCGTTCGGCGGATTCGATGGTCATGACGGTTGCGTTGGCCACATCGATGCCGACTTCGATCACGCCCGTTGCCACGAGGACTTGCGTTTTTCCCGCGACGAACTCTTGCATCACCAACTCTTTTTGTTCCGGCGATTGGCGACCGTGCATCACGTCGACACGAAACTCTTCCAGCGGCCCGTGGCACAGCGTCTCAAAAAGTCGTTCGGCACTGCTAAGTTCGGAATCCGATTCAGCGTCAACAAGCGGTGCGACCACGAAGCCTTGCCGTCCGTCGCGAATTTTTTTGCGAAAGAACTCCCACCATTGATCGCGAGTCTCGGCGTTGCCCAAATAAGTATGAACGGATTGGCCGAGTCCACTGGTGCGCTCGAGCGTCGACACATCGAGGTCACCGAACAGCGTCATCGAGATCGTGCGTGGGATGGGCGTGGCGGTCATCACGAGGTAATGCGGATCGTGGCCCGATTGTTTCAACAGCGCACGTTGGCTGACGCCGAATTTGTGTTGCTCGTCGATGACGGCGAGTCCCAGTTGGTGAAACTTAAGTTGCGAGGCAACGACGGCGTGAGTGCCGACGACGATGTCAATTTCACCGGCGGCGATGGCGGCTGCGTGCTGTTTTCTTTCGGCAGCTTTCATGCCGCCCGTCCAAGCACCAATCTGGACGCGGCTGCCAGCCAATAATTTATTCAGCGTGCGAAAATGTTGTTGAGCCAAAATTTCCGTTGGAGCCATCAAGACGGCTTGATGTCCATGGGCGACTGCCAACAGCATCGCGCACACGGCGACGACCGTTTTGCCACTACCGACTTCGCCGTGCAAGAGTCTGTTCATCGGAAACGACTGGCCCATGTCCGCCGCAATTTCGTCAAACGCCTTCGATTGGGATGGCGTCAGCTCAAACGGCAAACGGTTGGTGATGCGGGCTTTTATTTTCGGCGTCAGTTCGAGTTGCGGTGAGACGTTGTTATTGCGGATGTGATGTCGGCGGATGGCAAGCGCGAGTTGTAGGATGAATAGCTCTTGATAGACCAATCGTCGCCGAGCGGTCTCGGCTTCGGTTTCGCTTTTGGGAGCGTGAATTTGTCGGATGGCGGTTTCGATTTCGCAAACCGCAATTTTTTTTCGCAGCGATTCGGGAAAAGCTTCTTGCACTAGCGGCGCGTATTCGGCAACGGTGCGGGCGACGATCTCGCCGACTTGACGTTGGTTCAGGCCATCGGTGAGTGGGTAGACGGGGTGCAGGCGTTGAGCTTTTTCGGCGGCTTGCTGTCCGTCGAGCCAAGTAACATGTGGGTGGTTCATCTGAAACCGTCCGCCGATGAGTTTGACTTTGCCGCGAAACATCACGCGCTGGCCGATTTGAAATTTTTGCAACAGGAACGATTGCCCGAACCAGACCGCGCGGAGGTATTGTTGATCTTGTTTGATCAGCACGTAGAGAACGTGTTTGCCGTTGCCGGAAACCATCTGGTCGATGTCATCGACGACGCCGACGATGGTCGCCAATTGATCGTTAGCAAGCTCGGTGATTTGGTGGAGTTGCGTGAAGTCTTGATAGGTGCGAGGAAAGAGGAATAACAGATCGGCAGCGGTTCTCACGCCCAATTTCTCAAGGAGCGCGGCGCGGTTCGGGCCAACGCCGGGGAGAAACTGAACGAGCTGCGTCAGCTTTTTTTCGGGAAGTGGTGGAATCGCTTCTGACATAAGTTCTGCAAGTTGGACATTTTTGGTAACCGTTCACGGTGATCTCGAAAAAGGTCGCGGATCGACGAAGTTCGTAGCCGAAGTCGTGAGACTTCGGTTTTATCTGTTTGGTAAATTTCCGAACTCTCACGAGTCCGGCTAGAATCCGTGAACGGTTACCATTTATGCTTGGGCGATTTTGCCCGATATTTCGATGGAGCGGAACACCTCAATCGTATCGAAAGGTGGAAGCCGTTTACAGGGTGTTGTATAATGAACATCGTTTTTCAGTTCAGCATCTCAGAGCCTAAATATGAAAAATCTAGTTTCGATCTGGTTAACTTGGTTGACACTGTTGGGCATTTTTTCATCGGCAATTACGACGACCGTTGCCGACGAACCGCTGAATTTCAGTCGCGATATTCGTCCCATTTTGTCGAACAAATGTTTCGCCTGCCATGGACCAGATTCGCAAAATCGTGACGCAGATTACCGCTTGGATACTGCCGAAGGTGCGTTTGCTGATTTAGGTGGTTACGCGGGGATCGTGCCAGGAAAGCCGGACGATAGTGAGTTGGTGAATCGGATCACGAACGAAGACGACGACACGCGGATGCCGCCGGTCGATCACAAGAATCCGCTGACGGATAAAGAAATTGAATTACTGAAACGTTGGATCGCCGAGGGCGCACGTTATGCTGGGCATTGGGCTTTTCAGCCGGTTCAGCGACCCGAGCCACCGAGCACATCGCTGACGACGACTACCGCGATCGATCAGTTCATTGGTTCGCGGCTGGAAGCCGAAGGATTGAAATTTTCGCCGGAGGCCGCGCCTGAAACGTTGGTTCGCCGATTGTATCTGGATTTGACTGGGCTTCCTCCGACGTTGGCAGATGTCGATGCGTTTGTGAAAAACCCGGAGGCCGAGTTTGAACCGACGATTGATCGGCTGATGGCTAGCCCAGCTTTTGCAGAACGGTTGGCGATGGAGTGGCTGGATGTCGCGCGTTTTGCGGATACGAATGGTTACTCGATTGATGACCATCGCGACATGTGGGCTTGGCGCGATTGGGTCATTCAAGCGTTTCAGAATAACAAGCCTTATGACGAATTCATCCGAGAGCAAATCGCTGGTGACCTGATCGAAAACGCTACTGAAAGCCAGCGAATCGCCACCGGGTTTTTGCGGAACAGCATGAACACCCACGAAGGCGGTACGATCGAAGAAGAGTATCGCGTGGCGGCGATCAATGACAAAGTCGACACGGTGGCGACGGCGTTTCTTGGTTTGACGATGCGATGTGCGCAGTGCCACGATCACAAATACGATCCGCTTTCGCAGCGCGACTACTATCGTTTTTTCGCCTTCTTTAATACGTCATCGGAATCAGGAAAAGGCGGCACGAACGGGAATGCGAATCCGATGATCACGGTTTCTCCGCTCTTGCAAGACGAAGAAACCTATCGACAGACGCTCGAATCACGCATCGACTCGCTGCAATATGCGAAAGCTTATCCCGAACCGCTGCTGGGCGATGTCAGGCTGAAGTGGGAAGAAGCAACACTGGCCGTTGCTCCACGCATCGAGGTCGCCGGCAAGAATGCGGACAATGATGCGGATAAAAATGCGGACAGTGACGCGACGAAAAACGCGGTGGCAGCACCGTTTCGGATTCCGACGGAGGGCGAAGCGGATGGGCTGGCATGGATTTGGTCGAATCCAATTGGCAGCGGGCAGTTCGCTTGGTTCCGAAAAACGTTTGAGCTAGAGAAAGTTCCGCCGAGTGCGCAGCTCATGGTCAGTTGTGACAACGAGGCGGAAATTTGGATCAATGGAAAGCGTTTGGGTTTTAATCCGGATTGGCGGACGCCGACGGTTTTTGATCTTCAGCCCTTGTTAGTCGAAGGCGAGAACTTGATCGCAATCGCTGGCAAAGATTGGGAAAAAGAAGGTGGCAAAGCGGCGTTGCTGGCGTTGGTTTCGTTTTCCGACGGACGTTATTTGGGCAGCGATGCGACTTGGACGGTGAGTTCCGAGATTGATCCAGCGAAGCAACCGAATTGGAATCAGCGTGGTGCTGCTCAGGGTTTCAAACCCGCTGCGGTAGTTGCCCGTCATGGTGCTGCTCCGTGGGGCGATGTGTTTCAGAAGCTTGGTGTCGCTGGTGAAGTCAGCGCAATCAACAACGCTCGCCAGGCGACGACTGAGTCGCCGCTGATCGCTGCATTGCGAAAACCTGACGCGGATCGCACCCGTGACGAGCAAAACTTGGTCGCGGCTGAGTTTTCAAAAGTGAATGCCGATATGAGAAAACTGGCCCACAGTATCGATGGAGAAATTGGTTTAATTCGAAAGTCCATTGAATCAGGCAAGACCAACGTGATGGTGATGGATGATGCCAAAGCGGATCGAAAAACTCCGCTGCTCGAGCGCGGGCAATACGATCAACACCGCGAGATTGTCGAAGCGGGAGTTCCCGAAATTTTCGGGAGTCTATCCGATTCCGCGAAGTCCGGTTCAGCTCGGCAGAATCGATTGGCATTGGCGGATTGGTTGATCGACCCGCAGCATCCGCTGACCGCACGCGTCGCGGTGAATCGGTATTGGCAGTTGCTGTACAGCACGGGCTTGGTGAAGACTTCCGAGGATTTTGGTTCGCAAGGCGAGTGGCCATCGCATCCGGAGTTGCTCGATTGGTTGGCCTGGAACTTC
>JBGSKR010000300.1:0-2892 GCA_041741135.1 Mariniblastus sp. | reverse complement strand
CGCAGACGAAGGCTCCTCCAGCGTGCCCAGTAGCCCCGGACAATTGGAGGTCGGAAAATTATTGGTCGAACAAATGAATGCGATGGGCATTGCCGATGCGACTCAAGACGAATGGGGCATCGTGATCGGCACCGTTCCCGGAAACTGCGACGCACCGACCATCGCTTTTAATTCGCATGTGGATACGACTCCGGAAACTACGGGGAAGAACGTTCAACCGAATGTAATTGAAAACTTCGACGGCAAAGATATTCAGCTAACTGGCGATCCATCGAAAATCATTTCAGCAAAGACTTGTCCCGAGCTTCCTCTGGCGGCCGGAAAAACGATCATCACCAGCGACGGCACCACGCTGCTCGGCGGCGACGATAAAGCTGGTGTGGCGATCATTATGGAAGTCGCCAATCACTTGCTTGAACATCCGGAAATTGCTCACGGTCCCGTGCGGATCGTGTTCACTTGCGATGAGGAAATCGGTCGCGGCACTGATTATATCGACTTGAACAAAATCGATGCCACCGTTTGCTACAACTTTGACAGTGGCGGGCAAGACGATATCGACGTGGAGACTTTTTCGGCGGACATGGCGCTGGTGACTTTTTCGGGAGTCAACATTCATCCGGCGATTGCCAAAGACAAAATGATCAATTCGATTCGCGCGGCGGGTGAATTTATTTCGCGAATGCCGGCTGATGTATCGCCAGAGAGAACCGATGGTCGCGCGGGCTACTTGCATCCGTATGTACTCAACGGCGGCGTGGCGGAAACAACGTTGAAGATTCTGCTACGAGATTTTGAGACGGCGAAACTGAGTGAACAGGCGGCGCGGTTGCAAGTGATTGCCGACGAGGTCTCTACCGTTTGTCCTGACACGAAAATCGAAATCAAGATTAGGGAACAGTACCGCAATATGGCGGATGGATTGGTTGCCGAACCTCGCGCGGTTGATTACGCCGTCGATGCGCATACTGCACTTGGTCGGACTGCGAAAAAGACAATCGTGCGTGGCGGCACCGATGGATCGCGGCTGACGGAGATGGGTTTACCGACGCCGAATTTGTCAGCGGGTCAGCACAACATTCATTCGCCGCTGGAATGGGCATGTTTGGATGAGATGTTGGCGGCAGCGGAAGTCGGTGTGGAGATCGTGAAACGTTGGGCGCGAAATGGAGCGGAGAAATAAGGCGAGCGGCAGAGAAGATTCTACCACCCCCAACACAATTTGAACTTTACTACCTTGCTTGCGCTGCGGGCCATTGAGGCATTTCTCAATCCGCCGCTTACCTAAAAAGTCGTGACAACACGGGGTGACGGCCAAGCGATTTTAGGCGATAAAAGAGGACTTCAACGCCCCTTCATTCAGCCCCAAGCGAACTTGACATGCTGGAAAACGACGAATCTTCAAAAGAAGTGGTCTTTCCTACCGGACCGATCGATCGATTTATTAAACCGCTGACGAGTTTCTTACACGTCGAGGCGGCCAGCGGTGTCGTGCTTTTTGTGTGCTCGTTGATTGCGATGGGGCTGGCGAATTCGCCGATCGCCGAATCCTATTTGGCTTTCTGGAAAACAGAAGTCGGATTCACGCTGGGCGAAATCCAACTGGTCCATTCGTTGAAGCACTGGATCAACGACGCCTTGATGGCGATCTTTTTTTTCGTGATTGGCCTGGAGGTGAAACGCGAAATCGCTTTGGGCGAACTGCGAGAGCTGCGACGGGCGGCCTTTCCCATCGCTGCCGCGATCGGCGGGATGGTAATTCCCGCCGGAATTTATTTGGCGATGCAACACGACCAACCCGGTCAAAGTGGCTGGGGAGTTCCGATGGCGACCGACATTGCGTTCGTTGTGGGGTGCATGGCTTTGCTCGGGCGGCGGATTCCTGCTGGGCTGCGCGTGGTGCTGTTGTCACTGGCGATCGCGGATGACATTGGTGCGATCATCGTGATTGCCGTCGGCTATACCGATACGCTTAATCTGGGCTGGCTGGGGATAGGTGTCGCGGGGATCGGACTTGTCTCCGTTATGCAGCGATTGGGAGTGCGAGCCATTCTCGTTTACACACTCGCCGGTGCAGTGATCTGGTTTGGCTTTCATGAGTCGGGCATTCACGCGACGATCGCTGGTGTTATTTTGGGAATGATGACGCCCGCTCATCCTTACCTTGAACGAGGGCTGGCAGGGAAGTTGTTGCGAGGTGCAAGCAAAATGGTACATGGAGGTGCTTGGGAGTCGGAGCCTCACCGCGCTGAGAAAGTACGAACCTATTTGAGCTATACACGAGAGACGATTTCACCGCTCGAGTACCTGATCTACACGCTTCATCCGTGGGTTGCGTTTGTGATCATGCCGATTTTTGCACTGGCTAATGCGGGTGTGCCCGTGCAAGGTTCGGATGTGGTTTCGCCGATTGCGATCGCCGTCATTCTGGGGCTCGCCGTGGGCAAGCCCGTGGGGATTGTGCTGATCAGTTGGTTGTCTGTTCAACTTCGACTGACTCAACTGCCGGCGGGCGTCACTTGGCGGCACATGCTGGGCGGTGGTTGTTTGGCAGGCATTGGCTTTACCATGGCCTTGTTCATTTCAGGCTTGGCTTTCAGCGACGATGATCTGCTGCGACCCGCTAAAGTGGGCGTGCTGATTGCGTCGGTGTTGAGTGCCATTGTCGGAATGACACTGCTTGGTACGACGCCGATTTCCGTTGAGAACGAGGAAGTGAAAGAGGAAGAATAAACGGTTACCGTTTTTTCACTTAGCCAATTCGTAACCGTTCACTGATTGTAGCCGGACTCGTGAGAGTTCGGAAATTCTACAAACAGATAAAACCGAAGTCTCACGACTTCGGCTACGAACCATGTCGATAAACGACATTTTTCAAGATCACCTTGAACG
>JBGSKR010000299.1:0-4928 GCA_041741135.1 Mariniblastus sp. | reverse complement strand
AGGAAAATGCTCGACATGACAGTCTCCCTTTCTGCTGAAATAGATGACTCGACGACCCGTGATTTGAACGAAGTAACCAACGCAGCCAGCCTCCATTGTTTTGCGAATGAATTCCAGATAGCTGTGTTCGTTCCGCTGGCTCTGACGAACTGCGGCTTCAACATCCGCTGCTGAAAATTCTGTGGCAATCAAATGCCGCGGATGTGGTGTGCTCACGACCAACGATTGATCGTGCGTTAAATAGTAGGTGATCTCTTGTCGCGAATAGTCTGCGTGATACCGCTCGACGCCAATGTCAGCAAGCCTGCCGACGATTTCCGGAAATGCCAGTTCTCCGTTAAGAGCACCGAGGGCACATTGCTGAATGATCTCTGTTTGTTCCGCGTTCATATTAAGCCTCTGAGTTTGTAATAAAGTTTCAATCGACGGGCAAATCTTTCCAAGCGTTTTGACGAACAATCTCTTGAAGCAGGCTGATCACGGATCGTTTGTCTGCCGACGTCAGATGCCCAAAAAATTCTCGATCATTGTCGTCTGCCAGGCCGGCTAAAACAGGAACCAAGCGTTTCCCTTTCGCCGTGAGTCGGATGGTTTGATAGCGACGGTCGCCGTCGGAAAACGTTCTCGCTATCAGTTCTTTTTGGCAAAGCCGTTCCACAAGTTTTGAGATCGCGCCACGTGACATTCCAACGATATCAGCAAGCCGACTCGGGTTGATGTCTTTCGCATCGAACAGTGCCCGCAGCACCACCCACTCGGCCACGGTAACGCCGTGCGATTCGACTTTGGAGGCGAATGCGTGCGAAACATGGTTGGAAACGTATCGCAACCAATATCCCAGATGGTTCTCCAAATCAGATGGTGTTTTCTTAGTGGCCATGCGACTCCTGCTCTCGATCTCAATTAGTTTCCAAGGAAACTATAAGGCAAACCGATTTGGTCGTCAAGTCAAGATTTCAGAGATTTCACAAACACGCTTGGTTGTTTCCGCCACCGCAATTTCATACTTCAAGCGATAATGCGGCCGTTAAATGCCTGCGACAATTCGCTGGGAGCATGTTCTCCTAGAACTTGTCTTAAAAGGGTAGCAGAACGGCGCGAGCCGTCCGGTTTCGTAAGGGCCAGCTTTGGTTTTGCGTTACCGGAGGGCTTGCGCCCTGCCGCTTACATTGGCATTTTGAATTTTAAATCACGTCCTTAATCACCTAGCCAATTTGATCTTCGCTCAAAGAAAGAGTTTCCCGATGGCAACCCAATCGTTGTGGAAAAGTGTCTCGATGCCTCGCTTCTCGCCTTTAAGCGAATCGCTCACGGTCGACGTGCTGATTATCGGGGGAGGCAATACTGGGATTGTCACAGCTTATCTGCTGAAGAAAGCTGGCTTCAAAGTGGCGTTGATCGAGCGGGATCGTTGTGCCCAATCAGATTCTGGAAACACGACTTCACATTTGACCTGCGTGACGGATACAGGTCTGCAACAACTCGTCGAAAACCTTGGACGCGACCACGCCCAAGCCGTGTGGGATGCTGGTGTCGCTGCTATCAACCAGATAGAGGACATCATTTCGGCGGAGAACATTGAGTGTGAGTTCGTGCGGGTTCCCGGTTACGCCCACGCCAGCATCGTCGGCGACGAGGACAAGAACAAGGACGAGACTCTTGAGTTGCAACGCGAGGCGGAGTTGGCTCAAGAGATGGGCTTCCCCGCCGAATTTGTTTCCGCAGTGCCCGTCTTTGGCCGCGAGGGAATTCGATTTGCCAATCAAGCGAAATTTCATCCGCTGATGTATCTCGCCGAACTGGTGACGCGAATTCCCGGCGATGGTAGTCATGTGTTTGAACTCACTGAAGCAGGTGAGTTCGACGGCAGCGACGAAATTGTTGTGCATGTTTCTGCGAACGAGCATGTGGTTACTTGCAAGCAAGTCGTCATCGCCACCCACGTGCCGCTGATGGGTTTAAGCAACTTGGCCAGTGCCGCTGTGTTTCAAACTAAACTTGCTCCGTACACGACTTATGTGACTGGCGCCAAGCTACCGCCGAACAGTGCGCCCGAGGCGATGTTCTGGGATACGAGTGAGCCGTATTATTACCTGCGAGTCGATCAACAAGAGGACGGTGACTACGCGATCTTTGGCGGCAAGGATCATAAGACCGGTCAAGCCACGCACACCAGCGATTGCTTCGATGAACTGGAAGCGGCACTTCATCGATATTTACCCACCGCCGAAGTTGATCGGCGCTGGTCAGGACAAGTCATCGAAAGCCACGACGGATTGCCGTTGATCGGGCAGACCGTCGAGCGGCAATTTGTGGCCACTGGCTTTGCCGGAAACGGCATCACGTTCGGCACGCTGTCAGGTATGATGATTCGCGACGCGATCATGGGACTCAAGAATCCGTGGAGTGATTTGTTTGACCCCGCTCGCTTGCCGGTTCGCGGCGGTGTTTGGAACTACTTGACGGAGAATGTAGATTATCCTTTCTACATGATCAAAGATCGACTGATGCCCAGCGAGAGCCCAACACTGGAAAACTTAGAACGCGGTCAGGGATGCGTTCTAAAAGTTGATGGACAACGAATCGCCGCCTACCGAAACTCAGATGGTCATATCACCGAGCTGTCCGCTGTCTGTACCCATCTCGGTTGCATCGTGCATTGGAATGAAGCCGGGACAAGTTGGGATTGTCCCTGCCATGGCTCGCGTTTCGATGTCATGGGAAATGTGATCGCGGGACCTGCGGAAACTCCGTTGGAAGCCATATCAGTAGAAGCGGTTAAGTGATCGAACAAGTTTGTTACGGTAGCGATTTGCTCAAGCCATTGTCAGTCTGAATATTTCACGAGGAAAATGATGAACAAAACCAATCCACAGATCGAACAGCAACTTGATGCGCTGGCTCAGTTGTGTTGCGACACACTTAACGGAGACAACTCAGGTTTAGCTGATCGTAGCGATGCTTTGCTGAAGTCGTTACTGATGAGTGGCTACAATCGTAAAACGGGGCCGAACCTGTCTGTCGAACTAGAATCTCGCATAAAAAATAGTTGCGCGGAAGTGGTCATGAGCCGAGGTGCCGAGTTGGTAGGAGTCGTGCGAACTTTACAACAAAAGTTCGATCAAGTCGCGCAATGGGAATCGAAAAGTCCGCAAAATGGGCCAGACGAGATTTTAGTCAAAGACGCGAATTTTCATCCAGCAACAGATGGCTGATATCATCAGCCGGAACTCGCCGGCGTCCATTTCCATCGACGCCTGATACCATCAGCCGTAATGCGACAACGCCAGGTGGCCCAGATTGGCTTTCGCCTAATCGCAATCCACTCAATGATTCAAACCGAATCGTTCGCTTTCCAACAACGATATCTGCAAAGTATACTTGGCGGTTTCGTACACCGTTGGACGATTCGAAGATGTTTCGTAGCAAAGTTTTTGTGGTTTGGTTCGTCGCTGCCCTTGCCCTGTGGGCGTGGTTGTTCGGCTCGTACTGTAGCGGTGAATTTCTGCGCGAACATTGGCACTACCCACTGATAATGGTGCTCGGGGCCTTTGTCGCTGGCCTTACACCCGAAGGCGGTGGAGCCGTCGCCTTTCCCGTGTTGAGCGTCTTCTTCGATATTGATCGAGGTCTCGCACGCGATTTTAGTTTGATGATCCAAAGCGTCGGGATGACAAGTGCTTCGATCTTTATATTGTCTAATCGAGAAACGGATCGACGGGCGTTTATGCCGTTGATCAGCATGACGCCCATCGCTTGCCTTGGTTTCGTTTTCGGAATGCTAACACTGCAAAGCATTCCCGTGTATTTGATTCAAGCACTTTTCTTGAGCATGATCACGGCGTTCGCGTTCGCTTACGTGTGGGGCGACCATCGGGGCACGAAAGACCGATTGCAGTTCGTCGCTGCTACAGACTATTTGATTCTCGGCGCAATGTTGATTGCAGGCGGAATGTGCGCCAGCTTGTTTGGGACTGGAACTGATATTTTGCTGTACTCGGTACTCGTCACGCGAGTTCGAATGTCGGAAAAGATCGCCACGCAAATGAGTATCGTGACCATGGCGGGGACAAGTGTGTTTGGTTTTGCTTTCCGTCACTTCGTTGATGGCAACCTGGAGATGGACCAATACCGAGTCTGGTTGTGTGCTTATCCGGTCGTGCTTTTTATGGCACCACTCGGCACTTACATCTTGACCAAAATTAACATCGAGTGGATGTTGAAAGGGATCGTCGTTTTGAACATCGGCCAGCTTTTGTACTTCAATCTGAACCGTCCCTCGCTGGAAAAACTGGTTGCCTCCGTGTTGTTCACAAGCGTGCTACTACTCGTTTTCCTTCTATCATTTGCAAAATTGTCGTCGAAAGATAAATCATGATCAACATTCGAAGAGCCAACGAACGAGGCCACGCCGACCACGGTTGGCTTAATGCCTACCACACTTTTTCATTCGCCAGCTACCAAGACCCGCGTCACATGGGTTTTCGCTCTCTCCGTGTGATGAACGAAGATCGCATCGCCGCCGGCCAAGGCTTTGGGACTCACGCACACCGCGACATGGAGATCGTGACTTACGTGCTCGAAGGAGAACTCGAACATAAAGACTCGATGGGCAACGGTGAGGTCCTGCGACCGGGGGAGTTCCAACGAATTACCGCTGGTACCGGCATCACTCACAGCGAGTTCAATCCGTCAACGAAAAACCCGACGCATCTTTATCAGATCTGGCTGCTGCCCGAACGCAAAGGTCTTGAACCTGGTTACGAGCAAAAGAGTTTCAACATTGACGGACGCAGCAATCAGTGGCAGCTCGTCGCGTCGCGCGATGCGGCCAGCGGTTCGTTGTTAATCTACACAGACGCCAGTATCTACTTGGCCGATCTTACTGCCGACCACTGCCCGCGGTTCGAGCCAGCCAGAAACTACGA
>JBGSKR010000298.1:0-3250 GCA_041741135.1 Mariniblastus sp. | reverse complement strand
GCGCTCACCGGCGAATATGAGATTCGTCAATTGGGCTTAAATGATTTTCGTTGGCATCTCTCGAATGTACCGATGGCCGGTGGAACGCTTGCTTTCGATGATCAGAAACATCCGTTTACCTTTGAAGTGGATCGTGAGCCTTCTGAGTCTGCGGTTGCGATGCGATTTGATTGGCATTGGCCAACCATCAAAGGAATTTATTGCCAGGTGGAGCTGAAGCAGTATGGCGAAGGCGACAACGTGCTCGAATCCAGTCACCAAGTCGTCGGGCATCGGAGATCTGGCCAACCCACAGCATTATTCAATCTCCATCCGGAAGCAAAGCGATTGGAATTTTCGCTGAAAAATGCGTTGCATCGATCGACGGCAACAATTCGAAATGCTTCGTTGGTAATGCTTTCACATCCGTCGAATGATTCGTCAAACAAAGTCTCGCATGAGTCATCTGTTGAAGATTTTCCGGTGGGAGCTGTGGGATCAATCGCCGCTGATTCCTCACAAGTCGCTATCTGTGTTATCGAAATCGTCAAACACTTAACGCACTATCGTCAATCCGCAAAAAGTTTCTCGCATGACTGGTCTGCCATTCATCAACCATCGGAGACAGTGAATCGGCTAACACATTCCGATTTGCTGAGGCGAAAAGCGGGATAAAGGAGAACGTCAGCTTGCAATCAATCAACGGCTCAGAACGTGCTTTAAAATGGTAGCGGAACGGCGCGAGCCGTCCGGTTTCGCAAGGGCCAGCTTTGATTTTGCGTTACCGGAGGGCTTGCGCCCTGCCGCTTACGTTGGCATTTTGAATTTTAAAACACGTTCTCAGGCCACCGGGCCAGCAAATCGCATAGCCGAGTCGCTGTTCTCCCGTTCGCTAGCAAGACGTTCCTGCTGAAGTTGGCTTGCCGAATGTTCGTCGTTTTTCTATTCATGTCAGCGGGAATGCTTCGCGCCTGCTGTAGCGAGATGGCTGTGTTCAATTTGTGGCAAATGTTCGGAACCAGTCTGCGTCGTATCAGAGGCCGACAAAAGTGCTGCATTCGTTCTAAAAAATCTATTTCGACCTTGGAAACCAAGTCTATGAAAATTTCGTTATATCGAATCGTTGCCCAATCGACCGTTGCCTCCTTCCACCGCAGTACGACGAAGGTCGCGCTTGCCGTGGCAGCCGTTGTCGTCGCTGTCGCACCGGTCGTCGCACAGGAAGGTAAGCCAGTTTCCGCAACGTCGGTTTCAACCTCTACCAAGAAAATTGGCTTCCGCGTTTCGGAATGGAAAACTATTCATTCGCACGACGCCAGCGCGACTCAAGCGGACATGGAAATGCTGAATAGGATTGGATGTGAAACCAAGACGGCAAGTCATGGTGACCATGTCGACCTGAGATATCGCTGCTCCAACTGGAAGACACTTGAACTTCCAACCGATGATTTGTTGAACCAGTGGACGGATTGGTTAGCCGACAAAGGAATGGAGGCCGTGACGATTAGTCCGCCCGCCGATCATCAACAGCCGACTTTAAGTTTCCGTATGGCTGCGCCGCGAACTTTGCATTTGCATGACGCTCAAGCTGCTCAACAAATCATCGACACTTTGAAAATGATTGAAGTCGAGGTCACCACTCACAGTCATGGTGATCACATGGACGCAAGATTTCAATGTCCTGAATGGAAGTCGATTGGCTTGGCGAACGAATCCCAAGCTCAGTCTTGGAAAAAGTGGCTGGACGAAGCCGGTTTCGAAACTCAGGGAGCTGAGTAAAAGCGTTGCGTACAGAAATCGTGGAAACAGAGCCGCGCACGGAGTAATCGATCAAAATAAAACGCAACCAAAGTAAACAAACGGATTGAACCGGGAACGTAGCAAGCAACACGAAAAGCCGCGCGCGAAGTAAGCGATCAGCGGCCTCGTCTCCCGTGCCCATTCTCGCCGCGAACTATTTTTATTATCGATAAAGAAAATGAGATCATTGCGAGAAGCAAGTTTGCCACACGTCTTGCAAGAAGCAATGCTGTCGATGTGTCGACCTCCGGGCTTGCCGTTATCCAACATAATCCGGTGGCTCACGCCCTTGTTGTTCGACACAAATCTGCTTAACAAGAAAGTTTACCGCCATCGGCGGAAACGTGGGATAGCCACGGGAGTGGCGGCAGCAAATAGCCCACGGCGTAAGCCGTGGGAACACGAAAACAAAAAATAAAAAGCCCCGGCGAGGGGCGACAGCATTGTTGCTGACGTTGTATCGCCCCTACCGGGGCTTGCGAGACTGAGGGGTGACCGATTCCCATGGCTAACGCCATGGGCTAATCGCTATCGCCCCTACCGGGGCTTTGTGAAGGGATCGATAAAAAGATGTGTATAACAACGAGGGCTCACGCCACCGGCAAAGATATTTCGCCCGCTGGGCTAAGTGCGGCTAACATTTGATTTCAGCTAAATAGAGGGAAAAACTCGCCTTTTCCTCGACAGAATTTAGTCTGCGGGCCTAAGCCCACGAGCGACTTCATGGCATCAACTTCAACCACCCAAGCCAATCCGATGGCATCCAGCGCTAGTCGCCCGCTGGACTTGCACCTGCGTCGAGATTTAGAGTTTCAGCGGCAGTCGTATCAAGGCCGTGACTATTGGGTCATCAAGGACCCGATCTCGCTGAAGTACTATCGGTTCGAAGAAGAGGAATTCGCATTGATGCAAATGCTCGATGGCGAATCAAGTCCCGATCATATCAAGCGTCAATTCGATTATCAGTTTGCTCCGGTCAAAATTTCTCTGCAAGAGATTTTTCAGTTCCTCGGAATGCTTTATCGAAACTCATTACTGGTTTCCGAGTTGCCCGATCAGGGCATCGAGCTGAGGCGAAGAAGTGAGAAACAACGCAAAGCGGAGTTTCGACAATCGCTGACCAACATTCTGGCGATTCGATTCAAGGGCTTTAATCCCGATCGAATTCTCGAGTTCTTGAATTTTTGGTTTGGTTGGTTTTTCAGTTGGCCTGCGTTTGTTCTCGCCCTCTTGTTGGGAGTGAGTGCAGGTGGTTTGATCATCACGCAATTCGAAATCTTCCAAGCCAAGCTGCCGAACTTTCAAGAGTTTTTCGCCGCCAAAAACTGGATTTGGTTGGCGTTGGTGATGGCATTCACGAAAGTTCTCCATGAGTTTGGACATGGGCTGGCGTGCAAGCGTTTCGGCGGACACTGCCATGAAATGGGCATCATGTTTTTGGTGCTGACGCCCTGTTTATATGTTAACGTCA
>JBGSKR010000297.1:0-2464 GCA_041741135.1 Mariniblastus sp. | reverse complement strand
AAGCAGATAAAACCGAAGTCTCACGACTCCGGCTACGAATCATGTTCACGGATTGTAGCCGGACTCGTGAGAGTTCGGAAATTCTACAAGCAGATAAAACCGAAGTCTCACGACTCCGGCTACGAATCATGTCGATAAACGACATTTTTCAAAATCACCGTGAACGGTTACTGTTTTTTTGCGCTACACGATCAGCATCGCATCGCCATAGCTGTAAAATCGGTACTCTTCTTCAATGGCTTCTTCGTAAGCACGTTTCAGCAACTCGTCACCGCCAAAGGTTCGAATCAGAACTAGCAGCGTGCTACGTGGCAAATGGAAATTCGTCATCAACGCATCCGTGGAATTAAATTCATAAGGTGGACGAATGAACAAATTCGTTTCACCGGAGAAGGGCTTTAGCTCACCGCTTGCGGATGCTGTTTCTAACGTACGAACCGAAGTCGTACCGACAGCGACAACGCGTCCACCCGATTTCCGTGTTGCTCGAATCTTTTGAACGGCTTTTTCTTCGATTTCGCACCACTCGAAATGCATCTCGTGATCGGCAAGCCGTTCCGCACCAACGGGCTTGAAGGTACCCACGCCCACATGCAGGGTAACTTTAGCGACTTCAACTCCCAAGTCGATCAGTTTCAGCAGCAAGTTTTTCGTCAGATGCAATCCCGCCGTCGGTGCGGCAACTGCGCCAGGTTTTTTGGCAAAGATGGTTTGATAGTTCTTGACGTCGGTTTCCACCATTTGTCCGTCGCGAATGTAATTCGGCAACGGAACCCGACCAATCCGACGTAAGATCGTTTCGGTGTCTTCTCCATCATCAGCATGAGGCCGCACAACCCACGCTCCGTCATCCAGCCGGGTGATTAAATCCAGCATCATTTCAGTGTGACCATCCGGCCCCATCAGCGTAATCGTTTCACCGGGCTTTGCATTGCCCCGAGTCTTGCAAAGTATCTTCCAGTTTCCGAGATTGTCGGATTTCAGGAACAGCCCTTGCCAGCGTCCGCCGGTCGAAGTGCGAACGCCGATTAGCTTCGCTGGAATCACGCGGGTATCGTTCAGCACCAGACAATCGCCCTCGCGAAGAACTTCGTCCAGATTCCGCACGTGCATGTGGTCGATCGTCTGTTGAGCGCGATTGATGACCATCAAGCGAGCATCTTCTCGATTGGTGAGTGGCTGCTGAGCGATCAACTGCTTGGGAAGCGAAAAATAATAATGATCGGTCGAGCCAAGTGGATCGTGATCCGTCGAAGGTTTCGGCTCAGGCGTTGGCGTAACTTGCAGATCGCCTTCAGATTCAGAATTGACCATCCATTGTCTCTTGTTTTAAATTTTCGGGTCGAATCCCGGTAACAGATACGAATACAAAAAAACGGCCTTCAGTATCCAACACCCTGCTGGGGAAGTAAACCGGAGGCCGATAAATTTCGCTTTTAATTAGTATCTTTTGTCGCAAAAAGGTCGCTTCCGCCGCGTATGGTTGTCAGCGACGGACAGACTACAACGCCGGGGCAAATCGCTTCGCGATTTTGATTTAGGTCGCCTATGCGTCCTTGTCAGATTTCTTCTTTGGTTTCGCTAACTTCGTTCTCTCAGGTTTTTCGACTTCCCGTTTTGGTTCTTCAATCTTCAACTCCGGAAGGGAATCAGCTTTCGATTGGTCGTTGGTGAACGTTTGTTCCTGTGGCGAGGGAACGGCCATGATTGGAGTTTCGATGGGTTGTTCGAAGTACGGATTGTGAATTGTCGCAGGTACCGGTGCAACGAAACTCATTTCGACAGGGGCAATTCCCGCAGGAGCAGCGTAGGGGCTGATGCCGTAAGGACGCTTCACGATGTGGCTGTAGTAGACGGGAGGATGCGTTGCGAAATAGGGTGGCTGTTCGCGATAGACATCTCCCACCCAACCAAAGCCATTAAAGCCATTGAAGCCGCCGCCGTTGCAGCCGCCGAACGAGTTGATGCCTGCGCCGAATTGATAGCCATTCACGAAACCTTGGGCTCGGGCTTCGGAAAGATTGGCTTGGCTGATCAGGGTGACTGCCGCAACTGCGGCAAACAATGTTAAGATGCGTTTCATAGGATGCTTCTCCAAAAAGAGTGACAAAAACTGGGGGCGATGGCTAACTGGTTGGTGGTAGAAGGGTCGAGGTCGCTGGAACTTTATCAGGCTTCAAAGTTTGAAGAAACTTGATTCAGGAAACTTGATTTAGTTAACTGCTCATCTTCTACCTTAGATGGAGAACGTTTTGTTTCAAGACAAAAAGTCAAATGACCCGAACGATTATCCTGAAACGTTGCTCAAGCCCATGCACTCTCGCTGCGATCAATCACCGGCACAATTGACACAATCGTTAAAGGCCGCAGCGGGCGAACTAGGTTTCGAGTTAAGCGGTGTATGTCCAGCAGTAACTCCCGTCGGTTTCGCTTCCTTCTTGGAGTGGCTCGACGCCGGCTATGC
>JBGSKR010000296.1:0-2712 GCA_041741135.1 Mariniblastus sp. | reverse complement strand
GCGATCTGGCAAGTCGTGAGGCGACAAACCGTTAATCCCGACAGGGCAGCAGGAAGATATTAGCTACGGCGGTTGACGAAAAGGCATCTATTTCTGTTCAACGACTCATCGTGGATGAAAATCCATCGAAACCAGGCGCTGGCAACCGGTTTCTACGATCTTTTCAAAGCCGTGGCTAATAAGTAACTCGCAAACCGAAAACCGCTCCGTGAAAAAACTCGGTGTTGCTAGTATGAATCGCCAACGATTGACCACCGGCGGCTTGTAAAACTTGAGTGCTGGCGAGCGCCATGCCGTCGATCCAAGTCGCTTCATAGCCCGCATAGCCCGAAAAAGAATTCGGAATGAAATCCCAAGTCAGTCGTCCACCGACTTCACCTAAGAACGAAGCCGTCGATTGCGAGTCTTCTAGAAAGGTCGTCGTCACTCCAGCAATACGCGACGAATAGTCGGCCGACGTTGGATTGAAGTATCCACCACCTTTGATGAACGAGCTGAAATAGAGTCCATCACAAACGGGGCGATTCAGCTCCAAGCCGCCCTGAAACCCCATCAATACGTTCTTGGCTTTTACCGATTCTTCGCTGACGACTGCACCCACTGTGCTAGTCGTGCGTATGGTATCGGACGTTGTTAAAAGTCGCGGACCCATCATGCAAACCAACCCCGGAACTGCCGCACGTCGATCCATAATTTCCAGATTGAACATATCCGAGTCGTGTTCGAAAGTAAGCACGTCAGGCACGACCCCAACCGGAAACAATGGTGAGGTAAGATCGGGACCGAACAAAGCTCCAGGTGTTTCATCCCATTGAGCAATGAACGAACGAATTTCCAGCTCGCGTCCATTGCGAGTTTGAAAATTGAATTTAATTTCCGGCGCAACCGCCGTGCTCAAATCCGCCGCCTGCGTCGAGGTAAACAGCGGCACGAGCGTGTTTGAATCGGTTACCAACGGAATATCAAGATCATTGCCCGGACGATCTAGAATCTTGGCGCCAATCTCAAGTGACCACGGATTGTGAGACGTGGTTTGCGGCCATTGTCCAAATCCTGTGGAACTGAAAACGAATCCGGCGACCAATAAGATGCAGATGGATTGTGTTGAAAACCTAATCACAGGAGACTCTCCAAACCTTGAGACGCAATTAAAGTATCTGCAAAATTGAATCGTCCCGTAGCTTCGGAATAATAAGCAAGACTGTTACGCCCGGCAGAGTTTCTCCAAAATACCCATTTGAATTGAGCAAGCAGCAGATTGAGCAATACCTTAGAAGCCCTAACGCCAGCAAGTTGCTCGAGCATAGTTTAAGTCCAATACCGTTCCGTGAATGGTAGTGGAAATCGCCAGACTTCCTGTTAGTTTGAGAGCTCTGGCGAGGTCCACTACACCATTCGTGTTCATTGAACGTTGTTGCCTTTAAGTCTCTCGGCGACTAATTCACTGCTGTCGGTCGCCTTCAACGGAAGAGTGGAAACAAGCGAAAAAACGTCGTCTTCAACAAAGCGGCTTCCTGTTTCTCCGTCTTTTGGCCGGCGTTGAGATACTGTCCGTCGACTCGCTGGCCTGCCGATCCGTAGATCGAGTAATCGAAAGCTGGCACTTCATCCGCCAAATCGATTTTGTCAGCTTGCAGTCGCAGCACTTTCTCAAAATAGATGAAAGGGTAATTGGTATCCGGTCGTTCGTTTCGAACCCATTGGAAACTGGTTTGCACCAATTGAGATGGCAGTTTTCCCGTTTTGACCTTTTCAACCACCGCCGCCACAAACGCCTTCTCTTCATCGCGGCGCGTTTTCAAAATTGCATTCAGCTTTCGTTCGTACTCCTCAAACTGAGCCGGATTGAAATCATCCGGCTCAAAATCGTCAGCAAATCCGGCATTCGAAAGGCAGCTGACACCAATCGTCGCTGCCAAACAGCAGACAGAGAATCGGAACATCAAATTGAAGAAACTTCGTCGAATGGACATGGAAACTCCAGGAATCGCTGTTGGAAACGTTCGCTTAAGTTTGCTTGTAGAGGATTTTGCTCAATCCATCTATCCCAGAATTAAACAATCTCCGCGTCCGCATCGGCAAGAATCTGCCAAATCGCACTTGCATTTCCCGCCGCGCGAATTTGATCAAGCAAATCGTTTTGTTGCAACAATCGACTCAGTCTCGCTAGCAAACGCAAATGCTGCGGTTCGCTGGTCGAACCGATTAAGAAAAACAAATCCGTCAAACAACCTCGCGGTCCGCCGAACGGAATTCCAGTCGAAGTCACCCCCAGACTGAGAAATGGCTCGCCCATGATGTTTGGCATTGGTCGCCGAGGGTGCAATAACGCGACACCGTTTTCGAGCGCGGTCGGGTGAAGCTCTTCACGACTGCGCAAAGCTTCCGCCATTTTTGCCGGCTCCCACAGCGTTCCCGTCAGAGTCGATAGCTCACAGATTTTTTCGATCACCGAGTTTTTGGTTCTTGCAGGCAGCGGCACAAAAATGCGATCGACAGTCAATAGCTCAGCGATTCTTATTTCTTGAGTCGTTTGGTGCTGCGGCTGTTTCGCAAAAACTTTTTCGACTTCATGAAGTTCCTTTTCATCAGAAAGTCCAATCCGCTCTTCGAACCAGGCATGAATCTCGGGCGGCGAAAATTTCCACTCGCCGCCAATCCGACGACCGGGCAGCTTACCGCGCTCGACCATTTTGCGAACCTGGTCGGGAT
>JBGSKR010000295.1:0-7853 GCA_041741135.1 Mariniblastus sp. | reverse complement strand
CTCGAGATTTCTGGATTAGTTGTTTTCAACTTACAGGCTTCTGCTGGCAGGGCGAGGCGTTGTGGTTTATTATCGTGTTTGTTTAAGCACTGCGGGGTTGACAGGCGCGAGGTGGTTCAAATTTATTTTGATCGAAAATTTAATTCAAACTTATTCGGTGTTTCATTCATAAGGTCTTAGTCATGTTTTCACGTTCCTGTTTTGCTACCTTTCGCCCACTGATGGGAATTGTAGTGCTATTTTTTTTGGTGATGGAAAATGCCCGTTTGCTATCTGCTCAAGAATCACGCTTCATTGAAGTTACCGGCTTTAGTGAACTCACTAAAGCTCCTAACCTCGTCAAGATTCGTGCGACGCTGATCGGCGACGGCGAGTCTGCTGACGACGCGACTCGGTTCTTCAAGGAGAATCGTGAGACTTTTGAAGATGCGATCAATGCCATGAATTTTCCTGATATCGAAATTGAATATCAAGGTGCGATTATTGACATTGGAAATAAGGACGAAATGATGGAAGCCGCAGATCCCATTGCAGAAGGAGGAGCAACAAACGTGTCGTATCGGTGTCTGGAAGAGGTCATCATGATGCTCCCGGCCAGTGAAGATACCAACGAGATGCTGAAGGAGGCAGCGACTATCTTAGATACCTGCAAGACTGCCAAAGCGAAGCTAAATTTTTCGTCCATGGAAATGATGTATGGCATGGGCGAGCTCAGACCACTCATGGAAGTCTGTCACTCGGATTTAAAATCCTTGCGTAAACAAGTGCTGGCAATGGCGTTTGAAGACGCGAAAACGAAAGCCGCCGAGTTGGCTGAGTTGTCAGGCGTGAAACTAGGGCGAGTCCTGCAAGTTTCCGGTTTAGACGGTAGTATGTCAGGCGAAGAAGCTTGGATGGAGATGATGTACAGCAGCGAAACGGGTGAACAGCCGACACTGATTCGAGTTAAGCGTCAGTTGGTTGTTCGATTTGAGATCGAGTAAAGTGCATCAACTGCAACGCGCTGGCCTTCCGCTCTGTCGCTGCCACGCATCTATTTCGCTTCAAAATCTTCGCCGGTGCGACAGGCAATCGACACGGAAATGGCAACCACCAACATCAGCACTGCGCCAACAGCGTATGGCAAAATCAACATGGCTTTGAGCATCGGAATTCCGAGTGCAGAGCCAAAAATTCTGGCGAGCGCACTTACTGACTGACCAACGCCCAGAACTTTGCCCTGTTGCGACGGATCCGTCCACCGCGAGAGCAGTGAATAGAGACTTGGTTGCAAACAACTGTAGCCCGTCACGATCACGGCCAACGATCCAAATAACCATCGGACCGACGCGATTTCGACCGCATAAGCAATCATGCCGAATCCTACGATCTCGATTACCGCGCCTGCGATAGCGAGATTTTTCTCGGAAACGAATTTCGCCAATCGCCGAACAATGCCGCCTTGAACTATCGCCACCATCAATCCGATCGCGGCAAACGTCAGACAGACTTCCTTGAATGTAAAATCGAACAACGATTTCTCGAAATCTGCGGAGCCTTTGATCAGCAAACTCAATGTCGTTTCAAAAGCAGCGAACGCAAATATGCAAACAAAGAATCCGATCAACAAAAACGCGACGGCTTGATTTTGAAAAACGGATTTCCACGCCGCGATGTCCCACCATTTCTTAGCAGCCGATTTGGAATCCGGGCTGAGCGATTCGGGCAGCAAAAATGCCGCGAGCAACAAGGCGATCGCTGAAAGTCCGGCGGCAATGAACCCCGGACTGGCTCCAGGGCTGCCGGTTTTTACTTCCTCGCTAATTGCTACTTCATCGCTGAGGTTGTTTTTCGCATCGACTTCAACGGGATTTCGCGTGGCCACTTCAACGTTTACCAAAGTTTTGGCTTTAACTGCCTCGCCAGATTCTTCATTCGGAGTCAGACTCGCCACAACCGGCACTTGTTCAATTTTCGTTTCTTCGGGAACAGCGAAATAAGCGAACAGCGGCCCCAGTGTGAAACCTAAACCAAACGCCATCCCGATCAAGGCCATTCCGCGAGCTCGGTTCTCTTTCGAGGTCGTGTCGGCGATGTAAGCTTGAGCCGTAGGAATCGTCGCGCCAGCAATTCCCGCCCCGATGCGAGTGACAAACAGCCCGGTTAACGATTGATACATGGCAGCAACACCAAACAGTGTGTAAAAAATCACGCTGCCGAGCAAACCAAGCATCAGCACCGGGCGGCGACCGATGCGATCCGAGAGCGCCCCCCACACCGGTGCAAACAGAAATTGCATAATCGAAAAACTGGCCATCAACATCCCAATCACAAAACCGCTGGGGTCGGTGCCGAATTGGTCGGCATAGATTGGGAGCAGTGGAAGTACAATGCCGAATCCAAGCAGGTCGATAAACACAGTTAAAAAAATGACCAGCAATGAACCCTTGCTCGCCTCGGGCTTGTCGGCGTTCGATGCGGCACCGTTTGGCGGTAGGCTAATCGGAGATTCGTTAGGGTTGGGGGTTAGTTCGGTCATCATACAAGTAAAAATGAAGTCATAGAGAATCCAACACGATAGCCACTAACTCAAGAAAGACAATCGGCGACACCCGAATTTGATAACGCTCAACCGCGAACCGATACATTAATGTTCTTGTTCAATCTTTGTTGAGCCTCATCCAACGCAGATTGGATTCGAGCCTGCAACAAAATGCCCAAGTCATCATCGGTCAAGTTTGCATAATCGGATGGCGTGATCGGCAAGCCAACCACGACCATGATGCGCTGAGGTCGTGGGAATGAACTGTCGCGCGGCCAAGCCGCGAACGCACCCGCAATGGCCATCGGAACGATCGCTGCTTTACCGCGGCGGGCGATTGGACAGAAACCGAGCTTGAGCGGTTGCAGCGTTCCATCCGGACTGCGCGTGCCTTCCGGAAAAATCAACACGGATTCTTTTCGCTTCAATCGCCGTAACGTCTCTTTCAATCCACCAATGCCTGAAGCTTCCCGGTCGATCGGAATCGCGTCGAGCGAGTTCAAGAGTTTGCCAAGTAGTGGAATTTGAAATAACGATTGCTTCGCCAAAAAATTGATTGGACGCGGACATAGGATACCCAGAATCACGGGATCAAGATGGCTTTGGTGGTTGGAACAAATCACAAAACCGTCGTCAGCTGGATAATTTTTCAGGCCATGCACGCGGACTGGGAACACCAACATTACAGCAATTCGGCTAAACCAGCGCATCATTGATTGGAAAGAAGTATGTAAGATCGAACGGTGCTGTGACATGGAAACGTGGAGTTGGTCGGAATGCAATCAAAAAAATCAGACATAGAAGTCCCGCTGCACCTGCTACAGTCGGCAACACTGCCTTAGACTATAACTTAAACGAGCAGAGTCGTCTTACAAAGATTTATGTCCACCATGGAGTTTTTCCACCCTTGAGTAAATCAACTTCATTTTCCATCGCCGGCACCGCAATCGTCGACACGTTTGCCGAAGGATTTTCCATGCGGTACACGAGTTTGATCGTGACGGCCGCATCTCAGCGCTGGTTGCGAGCCGCGATGAGCGAGTTTTGTGGCTACGGAAGTTCGGTGATTGGCTGCGACGCAGAAATCGCAGTCGAGAACTGGCTTTCTGAAAGTGAGACGCCTGACAACCGATGCGGAGCGAGCGTCTTGGCATTTGGCTTCTCGGCGGAAGCTCTCGGCAAAGCAATCGCGAATCGGACCGGGCAATGTCTGATGACTTGCCCGACAACTGCTGTCTTCAGTGGATTGCCAGTCGCCGCACCACCAACAAATTCAGCCACGGATTTACAAGAAAAGAACAAGCCTGAAGAAATCGAACTGGGTTCTTACCTTCGATTTTTCGGCGACGGATATCAAAAAAGTAAAATGATTGGCGAGCGCCGATTTTGGCGAATTCCGGTCATGGACGGCGAGTTTCTGATCGAAGAATCAGTCGGAGTTGGCAAAGGCGTCGCAGGCGGGAATTTTTTGATTCAATCCGACACCCAGATGTCGGGACTCGAGGCGGCGGAACGTGCAGTCGATGCGATCGGAAGTTTGGCCGGCGTAATCACTCCGTTTCCTGGTGGCGTGGTACGAAGTGGCAGCAAAGTCGGCTCGCGCTATCCAGGCATGAAGGCTTCGACGTCACATGGTTTTTGTCCGACACTTCGAGGTCGGGTCGAAACTTTATTGGCGGATGGTGTGAATTGTGTTTACGAAATTGTCATCGACGGCGTGAACTTTGAGATCGTTTCCAAGGCAACGAAAATTGGCATCGAGGCGGCGATTGGCGATGGTGTGCTTGCGATTAGCGCAGGCAACTATGGGGGCAAGTTGGGAAAACATCATTTTCATCTGCATCAGGTTCTCGGAGGCTGTCCGGAAACATCCGTCGCAACGCGTTAGCGTCCGGTTCCACGATGTTGGCCGGGGGTTAACGCACTTCGGCGGATGGCATTTTCGGTATCCGGACATATGCCTACAGGCAATTAGTAGAGATTGCGTCGATCTTGAATTAAACTTATGAGTTCCACTCGCCGGATTTCTGGCATCCATCATTGACTTTCAAAACCTTGATCGGAAATTTCCATGAGCCGTTGTCGCATCATCTTCCTTGTGTTGATCACCACATTTCTTAGCGGGCCAATCGGATTAGTCGTTGCCGACATCACGTTGCCGAAAATTTTCTCAGACTACATGGTGCTCCAACGCAACAGCTCGGTGGAAATTTGGGGCACCGCCGAAGCCAATCAGAAATTGGTACTGACCTTTGCTGGCGAGAAGAAATTATTTCAGGCGGATGCCAATGGTGATTGGTCGATCACACTCGATACAGCAGCCGCTGGCGGCCCGTATCAAATGGAAATTACCGCCGTTGAAGGCGCGCCGAAAATTGTGTTCTCCGAGGTGATGATTGGCGAGGTTTGGATTTGCTCGGGTCAATCGAATATGGATTGGCCGACTTCGCAAGCTTTGAATCCGGAAACGGAATTGGAACACGCGAAGAAGTATCCGAACTTGCGATTTTTCACTGTCAAGCCGAAGGCTTCATCGCAACCGCTGAGCGATGTTGCGGAAGCCATTCCGTGGAGAGCTTGCTCCCCAGAAACTGTCGCCAACTTTTCCGCGACCGCTTATTTTTTTGGAAGAGAATTAAGCAAACAACTTGACGGGATTCCAATCGGCTTAATCAATTCGAGTATGGGCGGAACTTGTGCCGAAGCTTGGGTTTCTAGTTCATCGTTGGAGAATGTTGATGCTCTCGCGCCGCTGCTAAAGCACTGGCAAGACAATAACGACTTGAATCACCAAAATCGTCCCGCCAATTTATTCAACGGCATGATCGCTCCATTGACTCGATACAAAGTTCGCGGGGCGATCTGGTATCAGGGCGAATCAAACAACGAACGAGGTGTGCAATACGCAACTCTGCTTCCAACGCTGATCGCCGACTGGCGAAGCTCATTCGATTTGCCCGAGATGCCGTTTTATTTCGTTCAGCTTGCTCCGCATCGCTACAAAGAGAAATCGTTTAACGCGTTGCCCGAAATGTGGGACGCCCAACTCAAGACGATGCGCCGCGTGCCACATTCAGGAATTGCGGTGACCGGAGATATCGGGAATCTGGACGATATTCATCCGAAAAATAAACAAGACGTCGGAAGGCGACTGGCGCTTCTCGCACTTTACAATCTCTATCGTGATCAGTTGCCCGTCGAGCAGCAAGACTTTGAATGCAGTGGCCCGATTTACCAATCAATGACCATCCGTGGTGAAAAAGTTCGGTTAGCGTTTGCGCACACAGGCGATGGACTGAAGTTGCGAGACGAAACTAAACCGCTGACTTTGTTTTCAGTTTGTGGCGCGGATCAGCGTTTCGTCACCGCGACAGCTACGATTGAAGAAAACGAAGTTGTTGTTTCATCGAAAGAAGTTGTCGAGCCGGTTGCCGTTCGATTCGGCTGGATCGATACGGCAGAGCCGAATCTCGTCAATTCAGCGGGATTGCCAGCCATGCCATTTCGCACCGACGATTTTCCGATGGAGTCGGCTGGCAAAAATTATTGAGCTATGGTTTTTCGGGAAGTTTCTTGAGTTGAATATTTCTGAATTCTGAATCCGACTCAAAGTTACAAATCCCGAGTGGAGCCGTGTCCAAGACTTCATTTCTTAACGAGATTTTTTTGTCTTTGATATTCTGATCGACAACTTGTTCTTCGTCGATCCAAGCTTGAATTCGTTCGGGCTGGACGCGGATCTTGATTTTGTACCATTGATTCTCCTCGAACTTCATCAGCTTTCGTGTTTCGTTGCGAGAAGCGTCTTCACCGTCGATGCAAGAGAGCCCGACGACACTGCCCGCCCAGCCACCAACAATGAACGTGCAATGCGAATCGGCAACTGGAAAGGTTAGTCCACAAAAAAAATCGAGTCCGCCGGTTTGCCTTGCATCGAGAGTGATTTCGTAATTCGTGAGCGGCAAGTTTTCTCGCGTGGCGACGACGCCCGTAAGCGGGCCACCTTGTTCGATTAGCAGTTTGCCATCTTCAACGCGACATTCGCCCTCACCACCGAACTGAATGGCTTCCCACCCATCGAGCGATTTTCCATCGAACAGGGCGATGACGTTTTCGTCGGTTTCAGATTTAGAAGGAGTGGCATTTTTTTCTATCGTACTTTCCTGAGCCGGTTGCTGAGGAGGTTGGGCAAGGCATCCAGCGACCGACCACCCGCAACTAACGAAGAACACGAATGACAGAAAGGTATTTGAACGCTTTGTTTTTGTGGCCATGAATGAATTCCAGCAAAGTTGCGTGATTGAAAAAAAGAATCGAACTTAGCCAGATTGTAGCAGGTCTGCACAGATCTTTCGTTTAACGGTTAGGCAAAGGAGGTGATCGTCTTACGAGTTTCATTGCTATCGTTCAGTGTTACCCCAACATTTATCGCGACAAGCACTTGCCTCAGACTCCGCAGGAGTATCTGTTTGCCTCGCAAACCTAAACGTATCTCACCTTCTTTACCGGCAGGCGTTAACGATTTCGCACTTAATATTCACGACAAAATCAGATCGTGAATGCTCACAAAAAATCCTCGACTGAAAATCAGCCGAGGTTCTCATTGTGACTATCGAGAATTTTCGTCTCGCTAATTTTCAGTAAGTCTTAGACCGAAACGGTTTCGATCATCGCGCCTTTGACCGTCTTGATAATTTCGGCAGCGACCTTGTATGGATCTGCATTCGAAGCAGGACGACGATCTTCGAGCCAGCCTTTCCAACCTTTGGAAACGGTCGCCACGGGAATACGAATCGATGCACCACGGTCCGAGACACCGTAACTGAACTGATCGATGCGTTGAGTTTCGTGCAGACCAGTCAGGCGTTGTTCGTTATCGGCACCGTAGACTGCGATATGCTCGCTAACACGAGGCGCAAACGCTTCGCAAATTTGCTCGTAAATTTCTTTCTTGCCACATGTCCGCAGAATTTCGTTCGAGAAATTCGCGTGCATACCGGAACCGTTCCAGTCTGTTTGGCCAAGTGGTTTGGGATGCCAGTTGATCGAGAGACCGTAGTTTTCACCACAGCGTTCGAGCAAGTAGCGAGCCACCCAGATTTCATCACCAGCTTGTTTTGCACCTTTGGCAAAACACTGGAACTCCCATTGCCCAGAGGCGACTTCAGCATTGATGCCTTCAACATTAATACCGGCTTCGAGGCACATGTCCAAATGTTCTTCGACCAGACTCCGGCATTGAGCGTTGCGAGCACCGACACTGCAATAGTAAGGGCCTTGCGGCATTGGGTAACCACCTTGGGGAAAACCAGGAGGCAAGTTGGTTTCAGTG
>JBGSKR010000294.1:0-5398 GCA_041741135.1 Mariniblastus sp. | reverse complement strand
CTGGTCGGAATTGCTCGCAACTAGTTGATGAATCCTCAGTCATGTTGTCTCTATCTTTCATTGGTCGCCATTATAAAAAAAGTGGGTAGCGGGTCGGATATATGGGCGCCCCGCTACCCTGCCGTATCGGCAAACGAAGTGTTGGCGGGCGAAGCCGCCGTCAGTAGTAACAGTGATAGGGGAAGGTGGTACACATACCTGTGCGCCGAATACCCTGCACACCGTAACTGGCAGCACACCTATATCAGCACGACAATCAACCTACACATATCAGGGTTGTCAGCGGGTATAGATGATGGTGATGTTTATTGTCCTATACCATGTTGGACTTTTCTTGTTCGTTACGGCCTCCTTTCTACTTGTTGGATATTTCCCCGGGTTATATGCCGGGGCTCTGCGTGTCAACTAATACAAGCCGATTGATTGGCCTTGCAGTGCGGCAAAACTTGGATTGCGGCTAACGCCTTCGCCGGTTGGTTTGCTTTGGAGCAGAACCCCGTCGAGTCCGGAGAACGCCTGACTGTCTTCCGCTGAAATCTGATCCTCGTAAAGCAGGTAACGTAGTTTGGATAACCATCCTTCGTTCCGGGCCTTGTCTCGTAGCCGTGTGTAGAGTTCGGTCGCGTACGCGCTCCATAGGTCCTTTCGTCCGCTGCCATAAACGTCCGTTAGCCATTTATGGCCGTAGCTTTCAAGTCCATATCCATCACGTACTACTCTCCAGTTGTGGCGGTCGTTGATGGGTTCGGCCCATAGATGTTCGACATGCTCTGGATTCACTGCGTCCACAAGCCGTTCGAGCTGGTCGCCGTCGAGCATGTCAGGAAAGACTGGACAAAGCATTCCAAACGTTGAGATGCCTGCATCCTGTAGCTTTTTCAATGACTTGAGCCGAGCGGTTGGATTGGGGGTGCCAACTTCTCCGCGTTTTGCCCAGTTGTCATCCAGTGTTCCTGTTGACAGTCCAACCACGAAGCGATCCCGGTGCTCGGCGAAAAACCGAATCCAGCGGCTCGTGCCGACAATGGCGTTCTTAGTAAGGACGCGAATTCGAAAACTCGTATGCTCTAACACGAGTCTCAGGGTAGCCTCCGTCGTACCGTCCTTGATTAGTTGGGGCGCGAACCCGTCGGTCAACATTGAATACACCAGCGTCTGTCCCGCACCCCAATGTTTTGGTTTCTTGCTGATCTGTTTGTGGAGTCTCTCAAGATAATCCGGCCAAACAAACATGAGTGAGGGATCTTCGGCGGGCAACAGCGACTCACCGAGCTGCTGCTCCGTTGATGAGGAAAATTTCTTGCGGTTGATGCGTAAATAATTGCCGACATTGCTGGAGCAGTAGCGGCAGCCAAAGCCGCACAGCCCACAAGCATCGAGCTTGTATTCCGAGAGTGCTTTTTTGGCGAACCCAGGCGACGCCGTGATCGGCTCCCTGATAGACGGTATCTCCACGATTTTGTTCTTCATTTTCAATTACTCCTTGGTTATCTAATGGTTAGTGATTCCGGCGACCCAGTTACGCTGTTCGTAGTCGTGTTGCCGCCGTTTCCAGTCTTTCGAGGCCCGCTCATCCACGTCGTCCCGGATGTCGACGACCAGCATCTGGGACTCATTGATCGCCGCGTGCGGAACGTAGGCAGACTTCCATGCCTGTTCCGTAACTCGTCAAAGTTGTTTAGGTGGTGAGGTTCCTATCTTTCGTTCAGATAGGCCGCCAAGCATTCCCGCGAATAAACCCATCGCCTACCGACTTTTCGCGCGGAGATCTCGCCGCGTCGACGCGCGTCACGCAAAACGTGTTTGGCAACGCCGATTTGTTCGGCAGCGTCGGTTTCGGTGTATCCCAGTCGATCGCCGCCGCCCTGGAACAGCTGCTCATGGATTGTGCTGTTCTGCAGCCTTATTGCGACGGCGTTCGCAATGGCCGTGACGTCTTCCGGATCAAATCGCATGTTGGGTGCCCTCCAAGTAATAGCGGGCTTCAACGTTTGAGGCGAATTGAACGACCAGTATGATCGTGTGCATCGCAACGGAGAATCGTCTGGTACGACCGATCAGTAGCCTTAGGTCGAGCAGATAGAAAAACATTGTCAGTACTCCTTTGAAACCGCACGAAAAGATAATGGTGCGGAGAAGTCTAACGGGGGCCAGCGGGTTGTACTTATTAGTACATGTTTTTTTTCAAGAATCTATCTAGTGCTCGCCCGTTCATTTCTTTTAAGAATTGTTCACATTCGGCATCATCGATTTGTTTGGTCAAGACCAAGATTTCTAAAAAATCAGTAATGTAAAAGCCATTTTGTTTTCTTTGCTGTATCTCTCGAGATTCTTTCGCTGGGGCAACTTTCCCTCTTATTTTGAGACTGGAGAGAATGCCTCTCTTTACGTTGCTCTGCAACGTTTTCAGAATTTTCTCAACATCCTCGTGGAAGTCTGGGTTGTGCACGCCGCCAATTTTACTCGCTATGAATTCAGCCACATCTCTAGCTGTGATGAGCAGCTCGTCCTCGGGTCGCGCAATGTCGATTTTGTCGTTCTGGGACTTCAGCGTCTCCATGAGCGCATTGAGCGATCGCAGCGCTTCCAAGTAATTTCTGATGGAGTGTTTGGAAAGCGAATAGCCGTCGTTCCTTACTCGATGCGAATAACCAACTTCGGCCGCCGCTTTTCTGTTTGCTTGGATTCGCTTGTCCCTATCGCCATCAACTAATAGCGTGAACGGATGACTTGGCACCTTTTTGGCAAGTTCCTTAATGATTTCCCGGAAGGCAGCGCTCGGCACGGTGGAGGGCTGCTTCACGGTATTGTCAATTCTGGGGGCGATTGTAAGTGGGCTGTCAGATAAAATACTCTTGAGGATTTGTTTCAGTTTTGGTGCATTGTCACGGATAAATCTATCTGCGGCATTTTCGTTTTCCGGATGTTCACGGCTCGTATCCTGAATCCTTATTTGGTCGAAGGGCTCGACCTGCCGCTTCGCAATCGACATCCGGCTATCGTTGGCAATCAGCTCGACCAGCGCTTCATAGTCGGCGGAGTGAATAATTTCAGTGTTCTTCAAAATTTCCTCGACCAGGTCTTTTAATTCATCAGCCTGCCAGAGTTTCTCGAATAATTCGAACGTCTTTATAAACGAAACTTCGTCTTCAAAATCTTGGCAGAGTCTATAGTGGCATTCATCTGCTTTGCTCAACAGCCGAACAAGTTGTTTGCCCGCCGGATGGCCTGATTCTTTGAGCAACAAGGCGGGCTTTCCAACATGTTTCAAGCCGGGCCAGCTAATGACATCGAATGATTTGAAGCTCAGCTCATATGGTCCTTTCGAATGAAAATCGACCAGTCTTGATACTTGAATATGAAACTCATTCAATCGCGCGTTAATTTCACGTCGCGCGAACAGACATTTTAGCCCGAATTCATAGTTCGGCTGGGACATTGAATTGACAATTCCAGAAGCAGAAATAAGAAAAATCCCGTACCCAAGAAAATTCCTCCACAGATCCGCCACAGGTGGACTCTTTGGTGCTATGACCGACTTTGGAAGAATCAAAAAAGGCTCTGATATTAAAAGATATCAGAGCCTTGCGTAGTGTGGTAACGGGTTGGAAAGAATTTTAAATCCTGAGCGTCTGCCGATTCCGCCACCCGGGTTGGTGAATAAGAAAGTTGGCTTTGGCGAAAGGCAGATTGTAATCGGAAATGGGGGCGATGACTACTCGAGGTTCTGATCAAAATGGCTAAGTTCGATCTCAAGCTTCAACGGTTCTCCGTTGCGAAGAACTTCAACGGTCAGTTTTTCGCCAGGTCGGTGCTGGGCAACGTGAAGTCGCAGGTCTTCGAAATGGGCGATTGGTTGACCATCGATGTGCGTCACATGGTCGTCCATTTTTAGGCCGCCTTTGTCGGCTCCTGATCCGGGAACCACGCTAGAAATCGTGCAAGCGTTTTCCAAATTAAAATCTCCGCGTACGCCGAGGAAGGCTTGTGGGGTGTAAAGGATTTGCAGGGTTGGCCGACTTTTTGTCAGCCGCTGATAGGCTGCCGTTTCGAATTTGCAAAGCGACAGGTTGAGGTAAGTCAGCCGATCAAGCTGTTCGAGTTCACGGAACAACCAGGATTCGATCTGCATTTCGGTTAACGAAAGCGAACGAATCGAGTTCGAATCGTTCAGTTTCTGAAGTGCTTCGGGTTGAATGTCACATTTGATGAGGTTCAGGCTCATGAGCGATGGCGAAATCGTGAAAGCCTCAATCAACTCAGCATCAACCTTTCTGTGCTTAATTTCCAACTCGCGGAGTTGTGGCAATTTGCTGAATTGCTGCAGATTCGTCGCCGAAATTTGTTCGCCCTCGATTTTCAGAATTAGTATCGATTGCAAGTTTGCCAGTTCAGCCAGTTCTTTGTCGCTGAGGTTTGTATTAATCAGTTCGATCGTCGTCAAGCCAAGGAGATGATGGAGTGGCTCTAGGTCGGCTGCGTTGCCCTGCCATTTATCACTGAACTTGACACTAATGCCAAGTTCCGCGTTGCGATTGAACATGTTGCGGCGCTGGAGCATCGCGACTCGCAATTGCAACTCACGGTCTTCTGGATTCTCGGCTGCTGGCGAAGGGGCACGCTGATCGGTTTGCTTGAACAAACTATCGCGATTTTCCACCAATGAGGCCTTCAAGATTTTGTCGATTTGCTTGATCGTCTGTGCTGAATTCAGTTTCGTTTTTCGAGTGACTCCCGATTCTCGAAATGCGGAATTTTGGTTATCAACTATTTCAAATTCAGCATTGCCAAAAAACTGGACACCACCTTGAACATTGATTGCCCTGCCGTTGACAATCATTTGTTGCGGCATGTTGTCGTCAAACGCAACTCGATTGACTGCAGGGTCCGAGACATTGGCCCCGAGTTCATTGAGCCGCTGGATAATCGTCTTTTTCTGTTCCAATTTCCATTGGAGTTGAAGCTCGCTGAAACGTGCATCGAGCGATTGACTGCCATCGGTGTACAGCAGACGCAGAATACTCACTGCCTGAAAAAACTCGGCTTCTGTTCCCCGCACACCAATCGCCTCGAGTGTCTGTTTGATGCGCCAAGCAGCCTCGGGTGAGCACTTGATGGCACGCAGCGCCAATTGTCGGAGCGCGGGTCCACCAATTTTCGTTAATTGTTCGGTAGCAGATTCGCGGGCAGAAAATTGCACGGCATCGAGTTGATCAACCAGTTTTGCGACTTGGTCGTCTTTCTTCGTCGGCTCGTAGTCAAGCTTTTCATCCGCTTTAGCGGTTGGCTGAAAAGAGTTAAAGAAGCACATCACAAGCGAAAACATTAGCGCTCGATGATTGAATTGAAGTCGA
The DNA here is from genome assembly GCA_041741135.1 of Mariniblastus sp. Classification (GTDB taxonomy): domain Bacteria; phylum Planctomycetota; class Planctomycetia; order Pirellulales; family Pirellulaceae; genus Mariniblastus. Next base: position 44 of record JBGSKR010000294.1, on the reverse strand, counting down.
TTGAAACGTTGCCGCCGATTGACAAAGAGATTTTCTCGACAACA
>JBGSKR010000293.1:0-3413 GCA_041741135.1 Mariniblastus sp. | reverse complement strand
AGAGAACTGGAAGTTTTATCTGGCCGAGTCGGGGTGGCGAGAGACGCTGAAGAAATACGATACCGACGCCGTCCTCGTGCCACTTGATCAACCCGTTTTAAAAGAAATGGATCGATTGACAGCAAGCGATCCTAAGTTCGAGTGGGAGCCAACGTTCCGCGATCGCGGCACCGCGATTTTTATGCGGCGAGGGCACCAGAAAGCCAAACGGTTTGAAGAGACGGCCGACCGAGAATCGGCGTTCGGGAATTCGGGAACGGGAAAGATTTTTTAAGAAACTTCCAAACTGTCGCATTTAAAGCTGCGAACTCAGTTTCATGCACCCGCCGTATCGAGGTAAGGGTCTTGGCCCATTTCGCGTTGCATTTCTTGCCTGGCCTTTTCATGATGCAGCAACATTTTTCGAGATTGAAAATGTTTTCGCTCGATCTTGGCTTGGGCAATGCGAAATAGATTGGCAAATCGGGAGAGCGACTGCGAAGACTCTTTCTGATAGGCAAGTAATTTCTTTGCGCGTTTCGGTCCCAACCCATTGGCGAGGATGTCGTCTTCCAGCGAAAGGAACTGACGGTACGTCCCCGGATCGCCTTGGCGTCCGCAACGTCCGATCAGTTGTCGGTCGATGCGGGCCGATTCATGCAGTTCGCTACAAATCACATGCAGCCCACCGAATTCGAGTGCTGCTGGACTGATTTTAATATCCGTTCCACGCCCCGCCATGTTTGTGGCAACCGTCACGCGGGCGACGTCGCCAGCACCAGCGACGATTTCGGCTTCACGCGAAAGATGTCGTGCGTTGAGGACATCGTGAGGAATCTTTCGCTCATCGAGAATTCTGGAAAGAACTTCCGATTTGTCGATTGAGCGCGTCCCCACAAGAACGGGGCGACCGGCAACGTTCATCGATTCGACTTCGTCCGCAATCGCCAACCATTTTCGATCTTCGGAACCGTAAACCTGGTCCGGCAACTGAACGCGTTTGGGTGGCCGGTTGGTCGGGACGTTGACGACCTTCAAGTCGTATATCTTTCGCAATTCCGGCCCAGAGTTGGCGGCTGTTCCCGTCATTCCACCGACGCGCGGATAGCGAAGAAACAAATCCTGAATTGTAATGCGGGCGGCTTCTCCGGTCTCGACGCTGATCTCCAGGTTCTCACGGGCTTCGATGGCTTGATGGAGACCGGAACGCCACTTGCGGCCTTCGGCGAGTCGCCCGGTAAATTCATCCACGATGATGACCTCGTTATCGCGGATGACGTAGTGCCGGTCGCGTTTGTAGTTGCGTTCCACAAAGATCGCTTGTTCCAGTTGATCGTAAATATCGATCACAGGAGTTTGCTTTAGCAGATCGGGTTGAGGAAGCCTGCGGACTTTTCTGCGACCGGCAGCGGTCAATTGAATTTGATTGGTTTTGGGATCGGATTCAAAATCGAGATCGATCTCAAACTCGGTTGCTTGCTCGGCCGTCCATCGAAAGAGTTCCATTTTAGCTAACGCGATTTCATCGGGAACGCTAGCGACGATCAGTGGCGTGCGGGCTTCGTCGATGAGGATGCTGTCGGCTTCATCGACCAGCATGAATTCGGGATCACGCTGAACGGGCTTGAACGCGGAATCGGTCGCTTTTTCGCTGACCATCGCCTGAATCAGTCCCGCGTCTCCTTCTCTCATGCTGCGATGAAACAATCGGTCTCTTAAAAAATCAAATCCGATTTCTTTAGCCGTAGAGTAAGTGATGTCGCTCGCGTAAGCCATTTGGCGATCAGGCCGCGATGTGTCGGATTCAACCACGCCTAGGCTGACCCCCAGTGCCGTGTATACCGGACGCATCAACTCCGCGTCACGGGCGGCGAGATAATCGTTGGCGGTGGTGAGATGAGCGCCGCGTCCGGTCAGCGAGGCAAGGTACATCGGTAGCGTGGCGGTGAGCGTTTTACCTTCGCCCGTTTGCATGACCGCGATGCTGCCGAAGTGCATCGCGATTCCGCCAAGTAGCTGAACGGGGTAGTGCTGCATGCCAATCGTGCGGCGTGCCGACTCGCGGACGAGTGCGTAGGCTTCGACCACCAGTTCATCGAGTGGTTGACCCGAAAGAGCTTGGTAACGAAGTGCGAGACTTTTCTTGCGAAGTTCGACGTCGCTGATTGTAGCCAGTCCACTCCCCAATTTATCGATGCGCCCGGCGAGGACTTTCCATTTCCCAATGGACGCCTGATCAAAGTTGCGATGAAGTCCGGGAAGCAAAAACATTTTGAAGCCTACCTCAAATCGGAGCCGACTTCGCGGTCGCGCCAGCCGACGGAGTTGGCATTGTAAGTCGTCGTTGATTGGCCGAGCACAGTAGGTGCGGCGGCGATGAAAGGCGTCTGATAACGTTGGCCACCAATCATTGGCTGAGCCGCGTATACGGGATACGTCGATGAGTTTGCGTAAGCCGGGTTGCCAACAACCGGAGATCCGAGATAGACCGGACTGCCGGCGGATGCGGTGCTGTTAAAGGTTGGCGGATAATTTGGCTGTGCTGGCGTAGGCAGTTGTGCAAATCGAGTCGGCGCGCCGGTTGGATTGTTTTGAGCCGGTGCGCGGACATTGGAAGCATCAATGGCTGGCAAGCGTGTTTGGTCACGCGTTTCGTCAAAGCGAGTGGATTGGTAGTTTGTCGAATCAACATAAGAGCTTCCAGAGCTGGGCAGTGCGGTGTTGGAGGCCGAACGATAGCCAGCTTGGAGCGACGGATCGTATTGAGCAAACGTCGTGCTGGCAGCTCCCTTAGAAGACGCCCCGCCAGAATTGTTGGAAGTCCCGGAATTAGGTTCGACCGCCCGCCAACCATTCAGATTGGTTGAAGTTGCCGTTCGATCGAGTGTCGGAGCGGCGGCCTGCGTATTGATGGCTCCGGTTCCCGAGAGGGGTTGTTGTCCAGGCACATAATAGGGTTGGTTACTAGCCATCGAAGGAATGTTCAAGCTGTAGGTGGGTGGAGCTCCGATGTTGGACGCACCAGCAAATAATCCATTGCCGCACGTGTTGCCGCAGCGATTGCGACATCCAGCGGCAGCCAAGATGACACAAACGGCGATGAGGAAATATTGAAGTCGGTGCATCTCTAGTCGTCCTTGCACGGGAGTTCCGGTTTTTTTGGGGCGGAGTACCGTAGCATTTCCCATCGTGACTGCAATATCAATTCACGCAAGCTTGCTATCAAGAAGTGGGCGGTTTTCGGCAAGCAAAAAAAACTTGTCGCCGTAGTGGGACTCGCCAGAGTTCCAGATTTACCTTAGAGGGACTCGCCAGAGTTCTTGATCAAGAGAGGGAATTCTGGCGAATTCCACTACGAGCGGTCCTTACGCCGCGACGCCCGTTTGCTCTTTGGTTTTCCGAGTCACTCTGACTGGTTTTTCTTTCCAACGGCG
>JBGSKR010000292.1:0-3044 GCA_041741135.1 Mariniblastus sp. | reverse complement strand
GGTAAGCAAATGGCGATTGACGCAGAGTTGAACGCAGGTGCGATCAACGACGAAATCGCGAAGACTCGCCGCAAAGAACTTGCTTCTGAAGCTGAGTTCTATGGAGCCATGGACGGTGCCAGTAAGTACGTGCGAGGTGATGCGATCGCAGGTCTGGTGATCATGGTCGTAAACGTGCTCGGTGGCGTGCTACTTGCCACCACTCAGGGCATGAGTATCCTCGAAGCGATTGAGTTGTACTCGATCCTCACGATTGGTGATGGTCTTGTCTCTCAAATTCCGGCATTGATTATCGCCACCAGCGCCGGTGTGCTGGTCACCAAATCGTCATCGGAATCAAATCTCGGTGAGGAAATCGGTTCGCAAGTGATGACGGGACATCGGGCGATGTTTACCGGTGCCTTGATTCTGCTGATGATTTCGCTGGTTCCCGGCTTGCCCAAAATGCCATTTTTGCTGATGGCCGGATTGATCATGATTTTGGTTAGTCGTGCAAGAAAGAATGAAAAAGAAGTTGAGGCAAAACGAGTCGAAGACCAACGAGTCGAGGCGATTCCCGCTGAAGCCAGTCCCGAGCAAAAGAATCTCGATCAGTTCCTGCAACACGATCGGATCGTGGTCGAAATCGGAGCCGGACTGATTCATATTGTCGAACCCAAAAAAGGCAAAGGCATTGCCGAGCGAATCACTTCATTGCGGAAGGACATCGGCGAGCAATCGGGGTTTTGGGTTCCTAACGTGCGGATCAGAGATAACCTTCAGATCGAAGTCAACGAGTACCGATTTCTGATCGGCGGACGTCAGGTCGGCAGCGGAAAGATCCAGCCGAACGATTATCTGGCGATCAACCCCGGGAATGTCGCCAGCACCATTGCGGGCGTTGACACGGTTGATCCGGCTTTTGGATTGCCGGCGAAATGGGTCGATGAATCCAACCGCCGACGCGCAGAGATTGCTGGTCATACCGTCGTCGACGGGCCGACCGTGTTGATCACGCATCTCGGCGAGGCTTTAAAGAAGCACGCGCACGAACTGCTCAGCCGTGAAGACATGCAAAAGATGTTGGACAAATTGAAAGAGCACGCACCAACTTTGGTTAGCGAGATTAAACCAGACACCATTCGTCCCGGAGTCTTGCATCAGGTGCTGGTCAATCTCCTGAAAGAGTCCGTTTCGATTGCTGCCCTCGAACGAATCGTCGAATCGGCCATTCATCATGGCACACAAATCAAGAACGTGGCTGAACTGACCGAACGTGTGCGACAGGACATTGGACCCGTCATTGTGGATCGGTTTCGTGACAATACGGGGAAAGTCCGTGTGATTTTGTTGGACCCCAAACTTCAGCATGTGCTCCGTGAAAACTTGAATGGCGAGATGATCGCGTTCCAACCCAATCAATTAGAAAAACTAGTTGAGAAGTACCAACAGGCGTCCGATTTGGCGGCGGTGAAAAACGAACCTGCCGCCGCGTTGGTCGACTCCACGACGCGCCGCGCAATGAGACTCACCACGCAACGCTCCTTACCCACTTTATCTTTTATCGCCTACAACGAGATTCCGCCTGATTTGCTCATCGAGCCTGTGCAAATCATTCGATATCAAGATGTATTCGGTCAAGTTTCCGACTCCGAATCGACCTCTCAGGTAGCTAGCGCATGAGTCTTACCAATCAAATCAAACGCCGCCGCATGAAGCGTCGCAATTCCCTCGGCCAAGTCTGTGGGTTGCTGACCGCCTGCGCGGTGACTTTGATCGGTCTAGCCGTCGGACTTGACCCGCATGTCATTCTATGGCGAGCGTTTGTCTCAGGTGTGTTGATCGGATGTTTGGTTTCCTTTGGCATGAGTGTGATCCATGTTGCGAACGCGAATTAATTGAATCACTAAATCTTCAACCTAGAAAAAAAATGAACGCCGCTGCGAACGCTTATCAAAAAGTCGCTCAGCAATTGAATCGAGAATCGTTGGTTCTCGACAATGTCGACTACGTGCGCAAAATTCTCAGCACATTGACGGTCGGGTTACCGGCTCACTGTGACCGCGAAAACCTGGAACAGGCTGGCATCGTCGGCTTGGTCGAGACAGCCAATAGTTTTGACCCAAGTCGAGGCATTGCTTTTCGGACGTATGCTTATCCCCGTATTCGTGGCGCGATCGTGGACGAGATGCGAAAAAATTCGCCCGTCCCCCAACAGATGCTCGAGTACATATCGATCGTCAAGAAAGCTTACGACTCGCTCGAAGGCCCCGTCAGTCCGGAGATGCTGGCCGAGCATACGGGTTTCGATTTGGACCGAATCCAACAGGTTCTCGAAGCCATGCGGTTCATGAAACCGCAACACTGGAACGATCTGTTTTGTAGCGTGCATCCAAGCTGGGATAGCCAAGTTGGATCGCCCGGCGACGAGATGGAGGCCCAAGAACTTAAACGAGTGATGGCCGACTGTATCGAAAAACTACCCGAACGAGAACGATTGGTGTTGACGTTGTACTTTACCGAAGACTTGACGCTGGCCGAAATTGGGACCGTCATCGATGTCTCCGAGTCTCGCGCGTCGCGCATTCTCGCCGCGGCAAAATTTCGTCTGAAAGAGTACGTGGAAGCGGTCTTGGAGAGGTAAAAACAAGGAATAGTAATTCAATAGCCCGACGCGCCAGCGAGCACGTCACACGAATACAAGCCCGAAGCGCGAGCGAGCAGGTCACACGAATACAAGCCCGAAGCGCGAGCGAGGATGCCGCAAGTCACGAAAAACGTCGCCTCGCTTACGCGTCGGGCTTGTATTGCCGCTAGTTCCCAAACAACTTCGCCAACAAACAAAAGATAAACTCATGGACACCAGCAGCTACAGCAGTTTGATTCAGCACGAAACCTTGGCCCCGATTGTCAATCGATCGAAGGTCACCATCGGCCCCAAATCGAAAGACTGCACACCCGAAGTGAAGCTGAACAAAAATGGTGACACCATCGAATCGATCGAGATCACTTGTCGTTGCGGCGAAACGATCCGCATCGACTGCCAATACAACTAGCCTTGAGTG
>JBGSKR010000291.1:0-5934 GCA_041741135.1 Mariniblastus sp. | reverse complement strand
CCCTTGTTTTGCACCACGACATCGAAGATCACGTCGTCACCAATCAGCACCAACGGATTGGCTTGCTGGTTCGCCTGATCCGGAAAACCTGCCGAATTCGTTGAAGCAAGTCAGCTCTGTTTCTTCGACGCCACTGGCGGGAGCGAACGGTCAGGCTTCCATCGACGACATCCCGTTTTCACAACTCATCAACCAATCATCGACCCCACCCGTCGCCGCTCTTGCTGCGGACCCGCCCGTCACCACTCTCCATCCACGTGTTACGGTAACCTTCAACGTGCCCCACGAGATGACGCACCGATACGCTGCAGTCGTTGCCGAGCCGAAAAATAACCGTTCCCCAAACGAGATGAGCGAATCTGGGATAGGCCAGTGTGCCGCTGTCGTTAAGGGTGGCAATCATCGGGACGAGTTCGGTGAGCTCGCAGCCATCAAGGCCGAGATTGAATCGATCGTTCGTCCGGTTCTCGTTCAAGAATTGGAAGCCAGTTTTTCAGAATCGGAAACCCAATTCAACTTCCGTCTGCTACCACCGCAAGCAGCAGCCGTGAAAAATTCGTGGCAAGCCAATGCACAAAAACTGGTTCAAGACAATTGGCCCTCATTGGCGGTGCTGGCGCTGGGGGTAGTGCTAATCACGCTCGTGACTCAAAGCGGTCAGAAGTTTCGGCAATTGGATTCGCTCGAAACCAACCATGTCAACTCGGAAGTCCTGCCGTTTAAAACCGGCAACAGCATCGCAGGAATTGGCGACAGAATCAACTTGGGCCGTTCGTCAGAGAATCAGCAGCATGACTACGATGCACCCGAAAAATCTAGTTGCAGCAACAGTCGACTGCCCAGCAACTCATCAATCGAAAAAGATGATGCCGAGGCACGTTTAACCCAGCTAATTGAAAGTGATCCTGAAGCGGCCGCCAAGGTAATCGAAAGCTGGATCCGCGACGCGGCGTAGTCTATCGGAAAAACACTTCTACTCAGGCGAGCCGTGGAGGAAAAAACACCCGTGTCGTAAAGCTTCTAGACGATGCCTTGATTGATCTCGGGTTCGAAGCCAAGGCCACGAAAACTATGCCGTTTGCGAACCGGCATCCACATCATCGCCGTCGTCAACAAAGGCAGGAGCTTTGCTGGTTTCTGTTACTCGATCATGAACGCCCACGAATTCCAGAATGGCTCGCGTACCATTATCGCCGAGACGCGGCGTGGCTAATCTCAAGACACGAGTGTAACCACCGGGGCGATCAACAAAACGTGGGGCGATTTTGTCAAAAAGAATCTCCACCGCCTCTTTATCACGCAGCATCGCGAATACACGACGACGCGCGTTGACGACAGGAGCCATTGCCGCATTCCATTTTTTGTACTGCTCGCCGTCACGCCAAGACTTCCACTCTGACGTATTGCGATCAGCACCCGTACCGAACTCTTCGGCGGCCTCGAGATGAGGCAACGCCTTCTTGGCGATCGTGACACATTTTTCCACCAATGGCTTGACCTCTTTGGCCTTTTCGATGGTGGTGATAATACGGCCAGTGTAAGCCGGCGGATTGACGGGACGTCCGTCTGGAGTGAGCAAGCCCTCATAGAAGCTTTCATCACGTTCGGTCAGCATTAATGCGGAGGCCAGGTTGCGGAACAGTGCAACGCGGTGGCTGGAAGAACGTCCGAGTCGTCGGCCTTTTCGTTTATGTCTCATCGTAACACCAAAAGTTTTTTTGATAGGTAGCTGGACGGCAAGCAGTCCAGATTGGTAATTCGAAAAATGTAAAAATTTGTATTCGTGGGCGGAAACCCCCGGCTGACAACCACAGCAAGACTAACTAATCACTGGAGCCTTGGGAACTTTCATGCCCAAATGCATTCCCAACTCGCCGAGTAATTGCCTAACTTCGGTGAGAGTCGTATCGCCGAAATTGCGAATTTCCATCAGTTGATCTTCTGATTTTTGCACCAGATCACGAACGGTCATGATGCCATCGAATTCGAGGCAATTGCTCGCTCGCACGGAAAATCGCATTTCGGAAATTGGGATGTTTAGCTTTGCTTCCAAGGCTGCATCAATGCCACCGCGACTGCGTGGCTGTGAGTGAACCTGAGCACCCAGTTCGGAATACTGCACAAACGGGTTGAGATGTTTCCGCATAATTTTGGCGGCTTCCACTAAAGCCATTTCCGGATTGATCGAACCGTCGGTCCAAATCTCGACGGTCAGGCGATCAAAGTTGGTTTTCTGGCCGACGCGGGTTTCTTCTACGTCGAACCGGACGCGGGTCACGGGACTGTAGACCGCATCAATGGGAATGATGCCGATCTCATGATCTCGGCCACTGTGTTCAGTCGAAGGGATATAACCCCGACCGTTTTCCACGACCATTTCCATCATGAAAGGCACATTGTCGGTCAGCGTGACCAAAGTGTGTGCTGGGTTGATGATCTCAACATCACCACCCGTTTGAATGTCCGCTCCCGTGATCGGGCCAGCGGTACTTTTTTCGATCGTGATGACCTTCATCTGATCGGTGTGATTTTTAACGACCAATGATTTCACATTGAGAACGATATCGGTCACGTCTTCGAGCACGCCAGGAATCGAAGAAAATTCGTGATTGGCACCGCGAATTTTCAACTGGGTGACGGCACTACCTTCAAGACTTGATAATAGAATGCGGCGCAAACTGTTTCCGACAGTCGTACCGAACCCACGTTCGAACGGCTCGGCGGTAAACCGCCCGTAAGTGCCAGTGAGAGTATTGCGGTCAACATTAACTACGCTTGGCAATTCTAATCCGCGCCAACGAACGTGCATGGAGAATCTCCGAAAATGAGTGTGTGGATTGCAGGATGTAAAGTAATAGTGCGCTGAAACTGATTGCTGGGATGCCGTCGACCAAGCGAAAATGATGGTGTTTTCGCTGACGGTGACGATGCAAACTCAGACTCGGCGCTTTTTGCGGGGACGACATCCGTTGTGCGGGATCGGCGTGCAGTCTTCGATTGATTTCACGTTGAGACCTGCCGCCTGAAGCGCTGTGATAGCACTTTCACGACCGCTGCCTGGACCTTTGACACGCACATCCACTTCCTTGACACCGAATTTGGCGGCTTTCTCGGCACACTGCTGCGCGGCACTTTGGCCGGCAAAGGGAGTACTTTTGCGACTACCTTTGAAACCGCAAGTACCAGCGCTTGCCCAGCAAAGGGTCTCGCCCTTGGTGTCGGTAATGGTAACCGTCGTGTTATTGAAGGTGGCGTGAATGTGAGCGACGCCGAACGTAACGTTTTTTCGGACTCTGCGTTTTTTGGTTTTTGACACGTGTTTCGACTCTCTGGAAACTCGCCACAAGGGCGATACGTAATGGGTTTCGAAGTGGGTTTGTGTAATTGTCGATTCGACTACCAATCGAATCAAAATAAGGAATTTGGTAGACGCGAATTCGATTAGCCATCGAATTCGCGACATCATCCAACGCTACTTGAGATCTTTCACGCCTTTTTTACCGGCAACAGTTTTCTTCGGACCTTTGCGGGTGCGTGCGTTGGTCTTGGTTCGTTGACCACGAACAGGCAGCCCCAAACGGTGGCGAACGCCTCGATAACAGCGAATGTCGCGTAGACGGTTGATGTTTTGCTGAACATTACGTCGAAGCGGACCTTCGACTACATAGTCCTTTTCGAGAATCGTGGTAATCCGACTAACTTCTTCGTCAGTCAGGTCACGGGCTCGCTTGTCGGGATCCACATTGGCCTTTTGACAAAGTTCGCGAGCCGTATGATTACCGACTCCAAACAGATATGTCAGCGAAATAACGGTCTTACGATCATTCGGAATATCGATACCGAGTAAACGTGGCATAAAAAAATCTCCAGGTAGCTCTGGTGGGAGCAAAAAGGACGGGATGTATCGGAAAGCACTAACAATTTGCCAGGAAGTCGAGGCGAGTCTGCTGATTCAAATTTGAGTGACATTGAACCCTGGCGTCACACAACTTCAGAGTCGCCAATTGCGGGGAATGATGAACCTGCACCATGAAAATAACGGGCCAGAATACTGGCCTGTGGGCAGAGCTACCCAGCAATTTTCACCTGACAGAATTACCCTTGGCGTTGTTTGTGCCGTGGGTTGGTGCAGATCACGTAGACTTTCCCGTGACGTCGGACGACTTTGCAATTCTCACAAACACGCTTCACACTGGCGCGGACTTTCATCGCAGCTTACTCGCACAAAATTTCTCGGATGGTTAAAGCCCATCAGTATATGGTTTTCGGGTGGATTTTCACAAGGGCCAATTGAAGAGAATTCGGGAAAGATTTTCGAAAGATTTTCGCCCCCTTTTCCTGCCAGTTGACGAGGATTCGTAACTAATTCGTCAATGCTTTCAACTTTTCTGGCCCGACTGCCGATGAAAAATCCTGTCTGGGGAAACTTTACCGGTTGCGGGTTTTGTTTGGGTTATGAAAAGTTTGACCAAAAAAGCAATTTCAGCGATGGCTTGCGGGGCGGCATTCTTGCTTGGGATGGCCGCTATTGTCGGTTCTTCGAATCGCGAACCGACATTTGATGAGCCGATCGCGATGACCGCCCAAGTCGCCGAAGTGGTATTCCCTTATAACAGACTCGTCGAAGCCAGGCCGATAGAATCAGCCAATAAGCCCGCCCTTGGTGAGAATGAATCCGTTCAATCCGCTCCATCGAAGTCTCAGCTAGCGGCGCTGCAAGAACCGTCTTTCGACCAACCCGTTCAGTCAATCAATCAAATTGAGTTCGATCAGCTCTCGCATGCCGATTACGAAATTTTGCGATCGCTGCCACCGATGTGTACCACCGATTTGCCAAACTTCGATTTCAACACTGCAATCGAGACGGAGGCTGCCCATCCAACCCAGCCTTCCAAAAATTCTCCAGCCTCCGACGCCCTCCCGCACATCCCAGGGCACTTCGAAGCACGCACCGTGTCCTACTTGGATGAGTCAGCTTCTGCCGATTCAACGCCTTCGGGTCGCCATCCATTTGCTGAACAGGAAAGCAACTCGCCGCCGATTGCCCATCAATCCGCTCTGCCCCACTCGTTCGCACCGCATCCCGTTGGCAAGACTTCCCAGCTCACCACCGAATCGGGAGCCGACCCTCATCTCGAAGTATTTTCCCGCGATGCTTTTCCTTCCGCAAAAGATTGCGCCACGTGTCACCAACAGATCTATGAAGAATGGTCTGTCTCCAGTCACGCTTACGCAGCGGTCTCACCAATGTTTCACTCTTTCGAAGACACCATCAATCGACTCTCTCAAGGCACCATCGGATATTTTTGTCTGCGCTGTCATGCTCCCGTCGCGACCACGATGGGCTTGCGTCGCGATCAAGCGATCTGGGATGGGCCGCGCGTGTTTCGCGAAGGCGTGACTTGCGTCGTTTGCCACCGAGTCAAAACGCCGTATGTAAAAGCCAACGGTGAACGCCGCATGGAACCGGGAGATATTTACCAACCTGTTTACGGCAGCGGCGATGGCACCGGAGTTGATATCGCCAATAAGTACAACCAATTTTTCAAAATCAAAACTGACCCCACCGACACGTCTCCTAGTCAGCCGATCCACCGGCAATCGATTCAGTTTGAAGAAATCAAAGAATCCACTTTCTGCGTTTCCTGCCACCAAGTCGCCGTGAAACCGGGCATCAAACTGGAAGTCGTGTGGGATCAGTACCGCGCCTCGCCCGCCTATCGCGATGGCGTAACCTGTCAGGACTGTCACACCGGCAAAGTCCCCGGCGTTGATGCAGGATACGCGATTGGCCCGGCGGCCGTTGTCAACGAAAAAGTCGTCAATCCCGAGCGGAAACACTCGCATCATGGTTTTTATGGCCCCGGATACTCCATCGCCCATCCCGGCGTTTTTCCTGACAACCTCAAAGCCGACCGGTGGACATTCAACCAG
>JBGSKR010000290.1:0-3240 GCA_041741135.1 Mariniblastus sp. | reverse complement strand
AACCTGATCACGCCCGAGCAAAAGAAAAAAATGGCCGAAGCACGCCAGAAAGCCAAAACTGACGGACTGAAGGGTAAAGAGATGCAAGCTGCTGTTGAGAATGCCGCCGGTATTACGGAGGCCCACAAAGCTGCCCGCACCGCTGCCGAAGAAAAAAGTAAAGCGATTGCCACGAAAATCAATGACGCGATTGCCCAATTGCTGACGGAAGAACAAAAAGAAACGCTGAAGGCAAGCAAAGTGAAATCTAAAAAAGACAAAGCACAAGACAAGCCGAAGCAAGAGAAAACTGACAAGAAACCAGAACAAAAGAAACCAGAACAAAAATAGTCAGCTAGTTTCAATCAGTGTGCGGATGTTTAAGACTCCAGTTGGTTTAGCCACTGGAGTCTATTTTCGTTCTGGCTCATACTTGTGGGATGCAACACGAACTCTTTCAACGCGATCGCAACGTCCTCTGGCATCCGTGCACTCAACAAAAAGACCACGAACTCTATCCGCTGATCCCGATTGAGCGAGGTTCCGGCGTTTATCTGTACGACTTCGCTGGAAACCGCTACATCGACGCGATTAGTTCTTGGTGGGTCAACATTTTCGGACATGCCAACCCGAGCATCAACGCTGCGCTTATCGAGCAAGCGAACAAGCTTGAGCATGTGATCTTTGCCGGCTTCACACATGAACCGGCGATTCGAGTGGCCGAACGACTGGTCGCTCTCACGCCCGCTGGACTTGATCGTGTGTTCTTGACCGACAACGGGTCTTCGGCGGTTGAGATTGCGCTGAAGATGAGTTTCCACTACTGGCAAAATTGTGGCCAGCCGAAAAAGAAAGACTTCGTTAGCCTGACTGGCAGCTATCACGGGGAAACGTTTGGCGCACTGGCAGTCGGTGATGTGGCGTTGTACAAGAAAACGTATGAACCGCTGCTGATGCATTGTCGCACGGTCGCTTCGCCGGATTGCTACCCGCGCGAGCACGGGCAATCGTGGGAGTCGTTTTCGCTGCAGCAGTTTGCGGCCATGGAGCGAGAGCTCGAGCAACATCACGAGACGATTGCCGCCGTAATCGTCGAGCCACTCATTCAATGCGCGGGCAACATGCGAATGTATCATCCCACTTATCTGTCGCGGCTGCGAGAGCTTTGTACGCGATTGAATGTGCATTTGATCGCGGACGAGATTGCAGTCGGATTCGGTCGCACCGGAACTTTGTTTGGCTGCGAACAAGCCGACATCTCGCCGGATTTTATGTGCGTGGGCAAGGGACTGACCGGCGGATATCTGCCGCTGTCGGCGGTGCTGACGACCGACGCCGTTTACGGGGCGTTCTACGACGACTACGAAACCTTGCGTGCATTTTTGCATTCGCACAGCTACACGGGAAATCCGCTCTCGTGCGCCGTTGCCAATGCAACGCTCGATCTTTTCGAATCCACAAACACGATTGCCGAAAACCAAAAACTGAGCGCCTGCATGGCCGCTTCGTTTGCGCATTTGAAAGACCATCCGCACATCGCCGAAGTCCGCCAAACTGGAATGGTGCTGGCTGCGGAGATGGTCGCGAAGATACAATCACGAGAACCTTATCCGTGGCAACAGCGTCGTGGACTAAAGGTCTACCAGCACGGACTTAAAAACGAATGCTTACTGCGTCCGTTGGGCAATGTCGTCTACATCATGCCTCCCTACGTGATCACCGAATCCGAAATCAAACACCTTGCCAAAATCGCCACCGAGGGGATTGAGATTGCCACTCGCGAGCCGTAGCCTCGAACTTGTCTTGAATTTGTAGCGAAAAAACGCGGGCCGTCGGGTTTCACTTGTCTCGGCTTTAGGATTGGCATCGCCGGTTGCGATGAACCGTGAATCGGCCATAATGTCGGGCTAAAATATCGGCTTCTTCAAATAGCATTCCTATACTTTCTCCTTCAAAGTTTTATGATCCAAGTATCAACCGAACTCGAAAATTCTGCAACGCAAATCGACTCGATCGTTTGGACTCGGGAATCGGTACAAGCGTTATTTGATCTTCCCTTCAGTGATTTGATCTTTCGTGCTCAAACGGTGCACCGCCAACATCATCAGCCGAACTCCGTGCAGTTAAGCAGTTTGCTCAGCATCAAAACGGGAGCATGCCCGGAAGACTGCGCTTATTGTCCGCAATCGGCACGTTATAAAACGGGACTCAAGTCCGAACGGTTACTGCCGCTGGAAAAAATTGTCGATGCCGCCAAGACCGCCAAAGCCAATGGGGCAGGGCGGTTTTGCATGGGTGCCGCTTGGCGTTCTCCCAAAGATGGTGACGTCGAAGCCGTTGCCGAAGCCGTCGCAGCGGTCAAAGCTCTCGGACTTGAAACCTGCGCCACGCTAGGCATGTTGACCTCCGATCAAGCGAACCAATTGGGTGCTGCCGGATTGGACTATTACAACCATAACCTCGACACCTCACCTGAGTACTACGAAAAAATCATCAGCACTCGCACTTATGATGATCGCCTCGAGACATTGCAAAACGTCCGCGACTCGGGCATGAAAGTCTGTTGCGGCGGTATTGTCGGAATGGGCGAGTCGGCAGCAGACCGCGTGGGCTTGTTGCTCGCACTCGCGAACCTGAACCCACCGCCCGAATCGGTGCCGATTAATAACCTCGTCAAAATTCCGGGCACGCCACTGGCTGAAACCGCAGAACTTGATCCGTTTGATTTCATCCGCACGGTGGCCGTCGCTCGGATCATGATGCCGCAGTCTTATGTGCGATTATCGGCGGGACGCGAGGCGATGAACGATCAATGGCAAGCTTTTTGTTTTATGGCGGGAGCGAATTCGATTTTCTACGGCGAGCAGTTGCTCACGACGGGCAATGCGACTGTCGATCACGACCGCCAGTTATTTGTTCGGCTCGGTATCGAAACCGAAAGCCGCATTGCAGCGGAAGTTTGCGGGGATTAAACCGCACCTTTCGGCGAAGATCACACGATCATCATCTCGGCCATTCGCCAACTTCGATTGACGATCAGCCAAACTGTTAGCTTTGCGGTTCCCTAATCGCCCAACACATAGGCAAAAATCAGTGGCGCCACGATGGAGGCATCGGAGTTGATGACAAACTTCGGTGTGTCTTCGGTTAGCTTGCACCAAGTAATTTTCTCGTTCGGAACGGCTCCCGAGTAGCCGCCATAAGAAGTCGTCGCGTCAGAAATTTGAGCGAAATACTGCCACAGCCGAATGTCTTTTTTCA
>JBGSKR010000289.1:0-11319 GCA_041741135.1 Mariniblastus sp. | reverse complement strand
GACCATCGGTCGATATCCAAACAGCGGCTTGCGCGAGAAACAAGAAATGATGTCCGAAACCATTCCCATCGCCGGCAGAATCATGATGTACACCGCCGGGTGCGAATAGAACCAAAACAAGTGTTGCCACAACAAGGCCTGTCCGCCACCCGCTGCCGCTAAATCATTGTTTGCCGCAATCTGCTCGGGAAGGAAAAACCCGGTATGAAACACGCGATCGCAAAACTGCATCATCACCGCCGCCGTCAACACGGGCAACGCAAACGCTTGAATGATCGCGGTGATAAACAAACCCCAAATCGTCATCGGCAAACGGAACATCGTCATGCCGGGTGCGCGCATCTGAATCACGGTCGTCAAATAATTGATCGAACCCAACATCGAAGAGATACCCACGAACGTCACACCCGCCAGCCACAAAGTCTGTGCACTTTCGCTGTTCGGGGACGCGGCTGTTAAAACCGAAAGCGGAGGATAAGCCGTCCAGCCTGAACCGGGGCCGTAACCGGGCATGAGTAAACTGGCGATCATGCAACCAAACGCCGGCCACATGAACCAATAGCTAAGCATATTCAATTTCGGAAACGCCATGTCTTCCGCACCAATCATCAACGGAATCAAATAATTCCCAAACGCACCCGCCAGAATCGGAATCACCACGAAAAAAATCATGATCGTGGCGTGCATCGTAAACAGCATCGTGTAGAACTCAGGCGAGATCTGGCCACCCGATTCGGAAAACAACCAACTCCCGAAAATCGGCATGTCGGACCAGGGCCAAGCCAATTGCCAGCGAATCGCCATCGCGAGCAAGCCCCCCACTGCAAACCAGATCAACGAAGAAAACAAAAACTGCAAACCAATGATCTTGTGATCCGTGGCAAACACGTAAGTCCCCAAGAATCTCCGCAATGGATTCCGGCGAGCAGGTATTTCAGATTTGTTTTCGGCTGCAGTCATTGAGAGAAGTTTTCAGAAGACAGATTTTAGTCGTCAGTAAGCGGTCGTCAGTTGTTCGTTTCTGCCACAAATGTCGGCAAACTCTGCGCTTCCAAATCGGCCAACCATGCATCAAACTCGGCTCGCGTAACAATCTTGAGAGCCGCTTTCATCTTATAGTGTCCCCAGCCACACAGTTCCGTACACAAAATCTCCATCTCACTCGCCTCGCGCGCATGGAACCAGGAAAACTGGGTCATCCCTGGCACCACATCCTGCTTAAGTCGCAACTCCGGCACACAAAAGCTATGAATCACATCGCGGCTTTCGAGCTGCAACACCACATCTTCACCCGCCGGAACCACCAACAAATTTTCGATATATAAATCGTCTTCGGTTTCCAGTTTCCCGTCCGCTCCAGCGTAGTAAAACTCCCAACCGAACTGTTTCGCTTTCACCATCACCAACGGCATTCTCGGAATCGACTTGCCATCAACCAAGATCGTCGGGCGATCCATTTTGTTCTCGGCCCAACTATTCATCTGATAGAACGCCAGAAAAACCAAAATGAATCCCGGAATCACCGACCAGATTATTTCCAGTTTTGTATTGTGATGAATGAAAGAGGCTTTCGTGTTTCCATGCCGCCGATGATCAAAACGCCACAAGAGCGCACCAAGAATCAAACCCGTTCCCAGCAAAATCAACATCGCCAGCAAATGAATCCCGTTCCACAAATGATCGATGCCATCGCCCGCATCCGACAACGAGATCGGCAATCGACAGTGCTCCAGCGGAGCAATTCCCCACTCCATCATCACGAACGTTGCCACGCCCAGAATGGGAACAAGAAAAAACAGGATGCTCCAAAGTTTTGACATGGGGGAAGTTTTAAGTGTTCAGTGGGCAGTTGGCAGTGGGTAGTTGGAAAGTCTCAACGAGGAATCAACAGTGATTCGTTTTCAATTCGAAATCGCTTCACGGTTTTCTGGCTTGGACGGCTGCGAACCCACATGCTGAAACGGCAACGATTTCACATAAGCCACAATGGCCCAAGTCTCCTCGGGCGTCAGTGCCGCCGACGATGGCATCGGCGTGCCTTCAATCCCATTGGCAATTCTCAAATACAAATCGTCCGGATGACTGCCACCGCGATAAACGGGAACATGCAAATTCCTTGGACGAACGGAACGTGGCGGCAGCGCGCCAGCCTCCAAAAATCCCTGATAAGTTTCCGCTTTATCTGGATCGACGCCACTTGTTTTCAGCCAATCGTTCGTCCAGTCATCGTAATTGCCGACTTGTCCATCGCCCATCCCCGTCATTCCATGGCACTGCGCACAATTGCCTTTGGTGTAAAACAATTCTCGACCCAAATCAACGAGCTCGTTGTGAGCCGAGTCAGTTGTCGAAACTGCGGGCGTGGCAGGAGGGATTTTCGTCACTTTCTTTTCCAAATTCAACCAGCGATAAACAATCCCGTCCAGCAACCCATCTCCGAAAATCGTATAAGCTTGCTCTTCGAACGCTTCGAGGTTTTCCTCGTCGATTTCCGCTTTGTCGCTTGAACCTTCTTTTGAATCGGAGCCGGTCTTCGGCTTCAATAAATCAAGATCAACAAGTGGCTTGCCGTCCATCCCCGCCAACTCCGACATCAGGAACCGCTCGAACTGCCCACGAATGGTCAAGTACTTCACATAGTCAACCAGCGCATCAATCTCGGTCTCGGGCAAGGTCCGAAACGACGGCATCGCCGTTCCCGGAATGCCTTCGATCAGAACCGATTTCAAATCATCATGCGTCGGAGGTTGACGCAAGGGAGTCGCTTTGAATTTGAATTTTCCCAACCGGAAATCACGCGGATAAGGATTCAAGAATGCAGCCGTCGGACCTGCTCCATCACCGCTGATCCCATGGCAATGAGCACAATGCTCGCGATACAAACCCGTTGGAACACCCTCTTTGTCGCTCTTGACTGGGCCAGCCGACATCTCCAGATTTTTGAGACTGAGAATATCCTGAGCCGGGTCTTCCTCGCCAGCGAGCATCGGGAACCGGGGCTGATCGGGAGTCCCAAACAACGAATGTAAAATCGTGCCAATTTGCTGCTGATAATCTTCCTTAAAATGCTCGCCGTCAGGAAGATTCAATCGCTCTTGCTTAATTAACTCGACGCGATTCAGCCGAAACTCCGGCGGAGGTGTTTTCTGGCAGCCCATCGAGAGCAAGCCACAAAGAAATACACAGCCGCCCACAGCAAATTTTAAAGATCGATGATTCAACCGAAACACCCAGAAATGAAGATCGAATTTTCGTAATGGCGATTTTCTCTATTTTCTACGACAGGGTGCCTTTGTCGAGGGGGCAAAATGTCGCAGCATCGCGGGTTGGAGGAAGCCCGAATAAGATCGCAGCCTCGCAAAAGGTTGCGGTCAGATGTTGACTTTCCCGTTTTTTCGGCGATCAGACAACCGCCGATTCAATCTTCGCTGAATTATTGTTTGAACGCAGCAGCAGGAAGCTTCAAAGTTCCGAGAACAAGAACTTCAGCCGCCCTTGAAAAAAACGATGATTGCAAAAAGGATCGCCACACAAAAGGAAATGATCGATCCGATGATGACTCCTTTTGAAGCAGGCGGAATGCGAACGTCATCGATGCACCACGCCGATTCAAGCGGAAGTTTCTGGTTCGCTTCAACAAGGTCCGGCCCCAGCACATTTCCCCAGCTTGACCGCCGTTCCGCAGAACAATAGCCCGTGACTTGCTGCTGTCCCAACAACATCTTCAGATCCGCATTGTCAAAAATTTTATCCGACGAATAGAGCACTTCGATTTCTTTCGCTTGTCCTCCCACCGGCACTCCCACCGGCAGCAAAGGAAGCCAAACTTTATCTGACCGTCCCTTGTCCCCCGGTTCCGTGACATGTTTGCCCATCACAAAATCGGTGATCGTGACATGAAGATTGTCGCCGGGACCGTTCTCAATCAGCGCCGCCAAAGTCATCTGCTGAGGCGGAACGGACATCGCCTCCTCCACTTGCTGACGACGCTGTCCATCCCAACCCATGACCATTCCGAGCAGCAATCCGGCAACGATCCACAGCCAATCGATTTGTAATTTGCTTTTTTTGCGACGAGTTCCCAATTCGCCTTTTCTGCTGACGCGGCCCACCAACGGAACTCCGTCGAGGTCAAGCATCTCGACTTCGAGTTCGCCAGTCTGCGACATCTCGTAAAGCACCGTTTCGATCAGTTCCTCGGCATTCGCCATCCATGGATCGACGCGTCGAATCCGCAGCGGAGCGCGACGAGCACGAAAGCGAAGATCGACACCGATCACTCGACCGAACATGGCTTCGATCACCATCACTTCGGGACGATCTCGCATCATCAGCACCAAAGTTTCCACGCTCTCGATGTCGTCAATCGAGCGCTGCACCATCGGCCAAGGAAACAGACGCTTGGCCTGCAGCGTTTGACCATTAAGTTCAATCCAGTGATAAACTTGGCGCGTGCCAAGCACCACGAAAGCCGCGAACCCGAGCAGCGTCGCCGCACTTCCCAACCAATTCAGTCCCTGCGGCAGCGCACGCCACAAATAGAAACTCAGCCACAGGCCGAGTGCTACCATTCCGAACGTCATCAAATACTCGAAGGCGATTCGCTTCGAGGTAATGAAACCGCGCATCGGGCCATTAGACGGCAGCAGCCCATCGGGATGAATGCCAAACTCGGGAAAGACCGATGGGTACTCAAGTTCGGCAACCTCGTCCTGTTCGTTTTCAACGTCAAAGAAACCGACAAAGCTTCCGACATCCGCCGCGCTCGCATAAAAGTCGGAAACATTTTCGATACTTTCCCAAACCAGCTCGCACTCGTTTTGGGAGAGCGGGACGTTCTCGCTGATTGGATCAATCGCCAAATAGCGGCGCTGAAAATCTTCCTCCGAAAAATTCTTCAGCGCCGCAGCAATATCACGAACTTGATCGGGCGTTTTGAGAGTCAACGTCAGTTCTGTTCCTGGGTGAAGAACTTCCCCTCCCAGAAAAACATGATTCAGCGGATACGCGTCGGCACCACTGCTGTTTAAGTCTTCAGCGACTTCACCGACCAAAGCACGATGAATGAAGTCCCAGTTATCGCTCTGCGCCCCGTATTCCGACTCGCCAACGACCTCCCCAAGAAACGCATCCAGTGCCTGAGCATCATGGAGCGAACGAAGATAGGCCGCGTTTTCTGCGGAGAGCGTGAAGTGGATTCCCAGACGATTCATCGCAGTCACCTACCTCGGATGCGTACTCCGCCAAGGCTTGAAGCATGGGTCGCAGCTTCAACGCCACTTATTCCCAATCCATTTTCTCCAACTGCCCACGCAACAACTCCGCATCGGAATCGTTGTACTGTACGGCGGGAGCAAGTCTCGGCTGCGAACAACCCGCAGCCGAAGCGCAAGCGATCAACACCAAAGAAAAACACAACTGCAAGATATTTCGCATCGATATTATCTTTAACCGCAAAATCAGTCTTTAAACGAAGCAGCAGGAAGTTTCAAAGTTCCGAGATCGACAACTCCATCCGCAGGAATTTCGACTTCGAAATCACCACGACGCCCCAATTCTTTGTCGGGGACTTCGAGGTCAGCCAGATAGCCAACTTTTTTATGCCACAAATGAAACTTCCAATTTCCCGCTGGCAAGTTTTCGATTTTGAAATTGCCTTCGGCGTCGGTGACGGCGACGTAGGGATTGTCACGAACCATGATCACGGCGTCCATCCATTTATGTACGTCACAAGTGACTTGTCCCGGTGCTTTGTCGGATTCAGTTAGCACTAATTCAGCACTGCCGTTAGCAGGCAAATTGATATTGTGCTCATTGTTCAGCGTCGTGATGTGGCAATTATGACCGATGGCATCGCTATTCTTCAGGACGAACTTTTGCCCAGGTCGCACAAATAAAACATGCGGCACGAATCGACATTTGACGTTATCAATCGTAATCGACTGCTCTTTGGCTTCATCATAAGAAGGGTGCGGCTTCGGGTCTTCCTCGCCACGGTCGATGTACATCGTCACCAACACATCACTCAAAGCTCCCTCTTCGCCGACAAGAATATTGTCGTCTGCGGGAACCTCACCATCGACAAGACAAACAGGTTTATCGGGACTGCCTTCAACGTCTTCGAGTGGATTCTTCGGAGCGTCGCCATCGACAACGACTTTTCCCGTCAACGTTCCCCAAGCGTCTTGAGCCACGGTCTGCGTGGACTGAAAACAGAAAAAACTTCCCGCCACAAAAGCGGCCATCAAAATTCGCTTATTCATTTTAATTTTTCCAAAAAGTTTGGTTAGTTGTAGATTGCGGACTCAATATCATACTCCAATACAGCAACGACGTCCAAAGAACTCCATTTATTGCCAACGCCACTTGAAAATCAACCCCTTTACGCAGCTTCAGCACCTTTCCTTGTGCTCGTGAAAACTCAAACCCACTGACAAAATTCGCTCATCGGTTAGAATTTTGCGATTCTCAAATTGGTCTTGGTGAAGTCTTGGCGGAACAATGAAAATTTTGGTTGTTGGAAACGGTGGTCGCGAACACGCCCTCGCTTGGAAAATCGGACAAAGCTCCCGCGTCTCCCGCGTGTTCGTCGCTCCCGGAAATGCTGGAACCGCCATCGATGCCGAAAACGTTGCTATCCCCGCGACCGACATTGCCGCCCTCGTCAAGTTTGCTAAACAAAACGAAATCGACATTTCGGTGATCGGTCCCGAAGTCCCACTTTGCGCGGGTATCGTCGATGCGATGACCGACGAAGGACTGCGAGTTTTTGGCCCTTCGAAAGCTGCCGCTCAACTCGAGAACAGCAAAGTCTTCTGCAAAAAAGTCTTGCGAAGCGCCGACGTTCCCACTGCTGACTTTCATGAGTTTCATGATGCTGCTTCTGCGGAACGATTCATCAACGAACGTTACGCAGAAACGCCCGAAGATGTTCCCTTGGTCGTCAAAGCCGATGGACTCGCCGCTGGCAAAGGCGCCATCGTCTGTAGCACTCGCCTTGAAGCCATTGAAGCGATCGACATCATCGCTCGCCAACGACAATTTGGAAGCGCTGGCGACCGGATGATTATCGAAGACCGATTGACTGGAACCGAAGCCTCGATCCTCGCGATCACCGACGGCAAAACGATTTTGACTTTGCCTCCCGCCGAAGACCACAAACGGGCTTTCGACAACGACACCGGCCCCAACACCGGTGGCATGGGCGCTTATTGCCCGACGCCGTCGATCGATGAATCGATGCTGCGTTGGGTCGAGTCTCACGTGCTGGTGCCGACCGTTCACATGATGAAGCGGCAACGAAATCCGTTTCGGGGAATTTTATATGCTGGTTTGATGCTGACGCCGCAAGGTCCGAAAGTCCTCGAGTACAACGTTCGATTCGGTGACCCGGAATGCCAACCGCTGCTTTTGCGACTGAAGACCGATTTGATCGATATCATCGAAGCCACCGTGGATCGCCGCCTTGGAGAGATCGGACCACTCGAATGGGATGATCGACCGAGTGTTTGCGTGGTGATGGCTTCGGAAGGCTACCCCGGCGATTATGAAACCGGAAAAATCATTCGCGGTTTGGAGGCGGCTGCCGAAATTCCTGACGTCAAAGTTTTTCACGCGGGAACAAAGCTGGACGCCGCAGGAAACGTCGTCACCGACGGTGGACGCGTGCTGGGCGTGACAGCGCTCGGCGATACGGTTTCCACCGCGAAACTTTCGGCTTATAAAGCGATCAAGTGCATTCGCTGGGACGGCGCTTGGTGTCGCAAAGATATTTCTGACAAAGCGATTGTCTCGTAAAACGCTTTTTCGAATTGAAGCGGAACGGCGCGAGCCGTCCGGTCCCTCAAAGTCAAGCTTTCGCAAAAGGTTACGTTCCGAGAGAGCTCCCACTCAGGCGCTCACTTCAAGATTTCGAAATTTAAAAAATTCCTCAACTCACACAATCTCAAGCAACTCAATTGCTGGCTGCTCATCGCAATAGATGAGCGCCGTCCGACCAAAACATGCTTGCCCGTCTTTAATCCCAAGCAAGTTTCTTAATTCGGGATCGGGCTCGATGCGAAACAAATTCAGCAGTTTCACCTCTCGCAGTACATTATTTTCGATTAGCGTTCGGCCGAGCGGAATTCGTTGCGATTCGATTTCTTCACGAACATGCGGAGCCATCACCGCCAGATTCATCCGCACGATTCCAAACATGACGACCTGATCGTCGGACTGGCGGGTCAGCAGAATTTTTCGTGAATAGTGATCTCCATCGTGACGCGACTGCAAGACCTGCACATCCACGGAGCATTCGTGAAATTGTTCCAGCGTGACAGTCATATGCCAATCATGTGCCAGTAATCCGCGGGCTTGGAGGGGCATTTCACCCGCATCGATTTTTTGAAACCGACCCACCTTCTTCGCTGTCGGATAAAACAACTCCGAAAGATCCGACATCTGCTCGTCAATTTGATTAGCTGGATTCAATCGAAGCCCCTACACAAAATACATAGAACGAAATATCTGAAACGAAATGGTGTGCACCATTGTTAACAGGATTCACTGGAAAGGCAAAGATATCTCCATAGCACTCAGCGCGAGCAAGCAATTAAAGCTCGTTAGCCCGCAGCGCGAGCAAGGAACGAAAGCCCAATAGCCAGCAGCGCAAGTTTTGAAATTGCGTTAATACAAGCCCGACGCGCCAGCGAGGCGAAGTTTAACGTGATTTGCGGCATCCTCGCTGGCGCTTCGGGCTTGTATTTGGTCGCTTCGCGATTTCGATTCTATACGGCAATTGCCGATTAAAAAAAAGTTTTGAGGCAAAGTGCACAACTTCAAAAAGCGCAAGCAAGAAATTAAAGCCCAGTTCAACATTCCGAAAACAACGGTCGCCAGCTTTCCGTCGTCACATTCAAGAAACCCCAATTAGAAACCTTGATAGGGCGTGGCGAAACCGCCATTCATCGAACGGCGTGCGTGGGGATTTTCCTGCAAGTTCGTCGGTTCAGAGCGAGGTTGCTCAAAGCCAAGTGGACGACCGCCCACGATTGGCGGCCCGAGATCATTGCTGGGAAACGGATCGTGAATATTGGCTCGAGCGCGCTGGGCACCGATCGTGCCTTGAGGCCCCCAGTTCGGTCGCAGATGGCAACCTGCAAACAACAGACACACCACCAAACCGACGGTCGAGAACCGCGTCAGGAAAAGGCAAACCAGACCGCCAAATGGATTGTGTCGCATTCAAATTCCGCCCAGAAAAACAAGAACGATTGCGGAGGATAGCGATTTACCGTCGAACCAACAAGTTAAACTGGGTAGGTTAAAAAACCCAAAGAACTGGGCAGTTGTAGTCAACCTTTATACAGACTTCGCCGGGGCAGTTTCATTGCTGATAGTGGCTTGGAGTACTATTTTCCCATCTCATCAATCTTGCCCTCGGCAAAATTGTTAAAAACTTGCTGTTCATCTGGACCGTCGTTCGCTAGAGTCGATCCACCTTTAATCAAGACTCGCAAACTACCAAAGCTTCCATCAATCTGGCAGATAAATTTCCAGCAGTTCGACGCCGTGCTCGGCTGGAATTAATGACGTAGGCACTAGCGATGCAGGCAACAAGATCGTCTCGCCCAATCGCAGTTCGTCCGGCGAAGCATCTTCACTGACGCGAACTGATCCGCCCGTCACCGCCAAAATTCGGAACCGACCATCACCTCCCAGTTCGAAAGCGGTCGCGGCAGAAATTTTATTCATCACGAATTTGTCACACTCGACAAGCTGAGTTGAAAGCGAACTCGAACGCGGACTCGAGACCGAAGTTGGAACGACTTGCTGTGGGTCACCCGTCGTGCGGATCGGCTCCAGCGGCCCGCGTTCGAAATCGGTGACCGCCAATGCTGATTCAATATGCAAAGGTCGCGAGTTGCCAGAGTCATCGACACGATCCCAATCGTAGACGCGAAACGTGGTGTTGCTGGCTTGTTGAATTTCCGCGATCAATAACCCCGCTCCTAGTGCGTGCATGGTTCCCGCTGGAATGAAGACGCAATCGCCCGCCTTCACTTCAAACGAGTGCAGCATCGATTCCGTTTTTCCGGCAGCGACCGCCGCTGAAAAATCTTCGGCCGTGACTCCTGCTTTTAGTCCGGCATAAATTTTCGCGCCCGCTTCCGCGTGCATCACGTACCAAGCTTCTGTCTTGCCCAAATCGGGTGGCGTCAAGGTTGCACCGAATTTGTCGTCGGGATGGACTTGCACCGACAGCGGTTGCTGCGCATCAAGAAACTTCAGCAAGAGCGGAAACCGCCCACGCAAATGGGCCGGAATCGTTTTTGCGGAAATCTTCTCCAGCAACGCAGGCCCCAGCAAATCGGTTCCTCGCTCATCGATCAGTTGACGCAACGTTTTCCCAGCCAGCGGCCCGCATGCGACGACACTTTGGTGGGAGTCGTGATCGACGACTTCCCAGCTCTCGGCGGCTGATTCGTCGCCAATCGGTTTGTGCAGCACTTGAGCAAGCTCTCGCCCGCCCCACAGGTAACGTTGAAAAATGGGTTGAAAGCGAAGTGGATACATGAGTCAACTTGGTAGGAAGGTTCGAGTGTGCGGAAGTTGCCAAAAACAAGTGTTTGAACGGTTTTTCTAGTTATCCGGTTTGGCACGGCGAAAAGTCTAACTAACGTCTGGAACGTTGTTGAATCTAAACAGCCATGTTAATATTAAGTCTCGTTTTTTATTTTGAACCAGCGGATCGTAACTTTCGAGAAACAATAGTCGCCTTTCGCTCCGCGAAAGAACGCTGCTTTCGCGAAGCGAAAGGCGACTATCCGTCAGTTGCTTCGCAACCAATTTTTATTTTCTTTCTTATCGGCTTATTTGCCAACCACCGGACAACCGCAGAATATGAATTCTCGTCAGCCGAACGAAGATCTGTTCGCAAATACCCGGATGTCGTTTGGTGAGCACCTCGAAGAACTCCGCAAGGTGTTGTTTCGGTGCATGATCTGGGTGGGCCTGGGCTGTATTATCGGCTTCTTGATGGCAAACACGGTCGTTCGAGTTTTGAAGCAGCCGCTCGTCGATGCCATGGCCGAATACAATTTGGCCAATGCTGCGGAAGAGCTGACGACCGACTTGGGTTACGTCCCTCCGGAGCTGTTGCCGTGGCTGGAAGAAGAAAAATTCATCCCGCGTAAGTTGCACGTCGACCCGGCTCAACTGGTGGCCGCTTTGCAAACTGTCATGCCGGAATTCGGCGAAACCGTCCAAATCGAACCTTACACGTTCGGCCCTCGTGATTTCTATCAGAACAGGTTGCCGCAATTGGCGGCGATATTG
>JBGSKR010000288.1:0-2897 GCA_041741135.1 Mariniblastus sp. | reverse complement strand
ATTCAACGACGGGCGTTCCGACGCCGCTTCAGTAGTCCACAAATGCTTGCAGCCGCGAAGACAAAGTGCATTGCGGGTTCGGGTATCGAAACCACATGAAAATTCGACAAATAGACTTCAGACGAATCGTAGAAGATGTTGAACTGGCCGGTTCCGTCTGCTGTGAAAATCTTGCCGATCGTACCATTGTCAATTCTCATGCCATTGGAGAAAGCGCCGAAGATTTGATTCTCGCCAGTGGAAGACAGCCCGCCGATAAAGCCAAAAACGGTAAACCGATCATTGGCGTCAGGGATATAGTCTGCAAGTAAGTTGATCAACAATTCGCCGTCGAGAGTCAACTGTTTGTCCTCCGATAGTCCTGTCAGCATGTACAAATCGCTGCCAGTGGTTCCGATGTCAAAAATTAGTTTTGAGGTTTCCAAAAGTTTTACATCGCCACCAAAACCATTCCCTGCGCCGCCAAGTTCAAGTCGACCAACTTCTAATGGCACGACGCCCGCGCTTAGAGTTCCAGCATTTTCCATTTCGTTGAATGAAATCAAACCATGTCCCGAAATCAGTCCATCGCTGGCGTTGAGAATACCTTTTCCGTCAACAGAAAATGTCGGACGAAGACTGGTCGATCCAGATTCCATTTGCCCTGTTGAATCATGCAATTCGATTGTACCGTGATTAACAAAAAAGCTTGGCGCCTGCGACCACTCGGAAACGATTATCGCATTGTCGAGAAACGATCCGGTGATCTCTGAAATGCTGCGACTGGCAATCAGAGTTCCGTATTGGTCCAAATCAGAAAATTCATTGACGCGGATCGAGAAACCACCGCGAGTCGCCTCGATAATTCCAGATTTGCCAATTTCAATGACTATGTTTAAACTCGTAGATAAGTGGTTTCCAAATGTCCCAGAGCCGATAATTCGCTGGTCTTCGATGATGAGTTTGGAGCCAGAACTGGCAGTTGAAGTGGAAAACCTGCCTTCGAACTTGCCCCCCAAGTCAATCGTTCCGCCACCCGTCAAGGTTGTGTCTTCCAGTATCTCGAAACGAATCCCACGGTCCGTGCTGATGAGGTCCCGTGTACCATTTGCGATGGCTGTTGGCATCACGATGCCTTGATTATCAAAGGTTTTCCTCAAACCAATGCGTTCAAATCCGGTAGTGGGAACTTCAAAATACACGCTACCAAGATTAGTGATGTTCTCGAGCTGAGTTGATTTGCCCAGACCAAAAGTTGGAGTTGGCGACTTTCGAAAAAGAAAATTGCCTCCCTCGACGGATTCGAGAGTGGTGCCTTGCAGGTAAAGCGAATGATTAAAATCGATACCGGAATCCGCTTCGGCGACTAATTTTTGGTTGCCCGCAACCAGGCTAAATTGGCCATACGGCTGCGATGTGGCTGGAAACCCGTAAATTCCGAGAATTCCACCATTCGTTGCTTTCAAAGTGCCATCGACAATCAAACCTTTTTTTTGATCTGCCAGATTCGTCGAAAGTAAACCAAAACTAAGCATCTGCCCTGCTACGTTGGCGATGACGCTGCCTTTTTCTTCGATTATAAACACAGCACCGCCGGAGTCGATACCACCGGCTCCTTCGATGGTTTGGTCTGAAACGACAAATCGTCGATTATTGGTCGGACCTTGAACGGTAGCACGAAGAACAGATTCGCCGAAGGGTATCGAAGCAGCACTCGGATCGTCCAGCGATCTCAAGCGGATCGTCCCACCGCCACTCATCTTAAATTCGTTTGATTCGGAAACAAACGAGGCCACTCCATAAACCGAATTAAACGAAGCAATCGGCCCTGCGTCGCTGACTACATCGATCAAACCGGAATGGCTGAATTCCCCAGTCGTTTGAATCACGATTGCCGAGTTGAGTAGTCTTGTTGTGCCTTCGTTATCAAGTGTATTGGCAGACTGGCTGTTGCTGCGCGAAATTTCCATCACGCCGGTTGTCTCAGTTTTCAAGTCTTGGCGAGACATCGATGCGTCATAAATCGCAACAGTGGATTCGTTCTGAGCAACTACCGATCCACGGGCACTGCCGAATTGCACGCCAAGAAAACTCTGAGAATTTGTGACAACATCTCCAATTTGCAAGCGCCCGCCATTGCTTGCTTGCAAAAGTCCCTGATTTTCGGCAATGTTGGTTTTGTAGGTTTCGCCAGAAACATCGGCAGTGATCTCCCCTGACGCAGAAACATTAAAAGCCCCCACATTCGGACTCAAGTTAGACTTGTTCTCTCCAAAGCCTTTTAACTGTCCGTTCATCGTGGCAACGCGTCCATCAAGAAGAATGCGTCCCCCACCAATCCCTTCCTCCCCAATCCGAAAACGATTTCCTGCCATCGTTGAAAATGGATCAGCCGTACTACTGTTGAAGGAAAAAAAGCCCAACTCACCGCCAGCCAGCACGTGAATGAGGTTGGTGCTCTCTAGGCCCCTGACCGACAAAATCGCACCGTTTTCTACGGTGACATCTCCCTCAAGTTTGAGGTTAGCAAAAGCGGACGAAGAGATGTTTGGGCCGAGCTCAGGAGATTTCTTGATTCGGATTGCTCCCGTTCCCGATGACCGAATCGTTCCGCCTGAAACCGAGCTTAGATTATAAAAATTGACGCTCGAACCGTCGGTTGCCTCAACTACTCCACCCGCATTGCTGAACAAGCCTAAATGTGAGGTTCCTTGAAAACTCACTTGTCCACCGTCGCTTGCGCGAATTACTCCGCCATCCCGGTTATCAAAGTTCTTTGTTTTGAATGAAAGAATTCCGGAGTCAGCGTCTAAAAGCCCTCGGTTAATTACTTGGTCGACCGAGACGTTCAGTGACTCTCCTGCTAAGTTTGCAGAAATGACACCGCCGACTTGATTATCAAATCCGCTCAAGTTGTT
>JBGSKR010000287.1:0-4038 GCA_041741135.1 Mariniblastus sp. | reverse complement strand
GCCGCTGATCTGGAAAATTTGGCAGAGCAAGGGATCGTTGACGCTGCGTTCCCCAAACTGGCCCAATCCATCGCGAATACACGATTGGTTAATTTGCGAGAAAGTCATCCATCTAATTAACGAAACAATCAAGATAATCTCAGCGATTCCTCAACGCAGGCATCCATCGAAATTTCCCGAAACATTGGCAGCAAATCTGGATCGACGAAGATGCGGACTTGTTTGACCAAATCGTCGAACTGACGTGTCGCGAGGGTTTGCACCACGGGTGAAACTTCTCCCAGATTTCGATAACGATTTTCTTTTTCGTAATACACGCTGACGTTAAATTGAACTTCTAACCCGACGGGCGGTGCATCGATCAAAATCTGATGCGGCAAAACCTCGACTCCCGTCTTCCGGGTGATCAGCGTTCCCAAATCGAGACCAAAGTTCACCAGCCAAGAATACGGCCGCCGAGCCAGCTCTCGATAAATTGCTTCGCCTTCGATGAAGCTGTAACTCGCCGCGCGTTTGAACAGCCTTCGCCTTCGACCAAAGAGATGATTTATTAGCTTTTGAGCCTCTTTCGCGAGGCCAGCGTCTCTCTCACTTCTCCGCGTGCCGTCTTGAACGCTTTCGGCGACGTCCGAACCCATGGCAGCGATCATTTCTCCCTCGGATAAACCAAGTAGTCGCTCCATCGAAGACTTGTTTTTGGCATCGTGGTGCTGCTCGTACCATAAATAAAACGCACGCTGAAGCATCGATGTCGCACTGCGCACCGCATGATGCCAATAGACTTCACTGAACATCACATAGCGAGCAAACACCATCAGCTCGGCGGCCGTTTTTCCTTTGTGAGTAATCGCCAATCGATCTCCCGCTTCGTTCAAGCACAGACTTCGAATCAAGCGTGGCGAATCAAAATTTTGGCCATAAGGAACACCAGCGTGCAGACTGTCGCGATACAGATAGTCCATTTTGTCGATATCGATGGGGCCGGATAGAATCGAACCAAGAATTTTTCCAGCAGGCGTATCCAATCGCCCATTGATCAGGTCGATGACCTCTTGCGGATCGACCGCCCAATCGCGCGTTAGAATCGTGGCGATGTTCTCGCCCCTAATTGCCATCGCCGCAAACTGTTCATGCGATGGGACGTTTGGCAATCGCAAATCTTCGATCGGATGACAGAATGGCCAATGCCCAATGTCATGCAACAACGCTGCCAGAATCAGCAACGTCGCATCGCGAGCCGAAACCACTTCTACAAAGCGAGGTTGGTGAGCCAAGTGCTGTAAAAACAGCAGCGACATGCGGTATACGCCCAGCGAATGCTCAAAGCGGTTATGGTTCGCCGCCGGATAAACGAACGCGACCACACCCAGTTGGCTGATTTGAGCCAGCCGCTGAAACTCCGGCGTATCAATCAAGGCCAAGACGCGAGGCGTGACTGGCACATCGATCTGATTGGGAATCCGCACTAATCCGGCTGGACCATTGAGAGCGATCAGTTCTGGTAGTTCGAGAATTGCGTTCATAACAGCGATGAACTAGCAATCGCTTCCAAGCAAGAAACGAACGAACGAACATCTGGCCAAACGACGATCGAATCCATCACCGAACCCAACGAGGTCGATGTTGTCGTCGTCACGCTTGCCGTTTCATTCCAACCTGGTAGTACCCCGATCCCGGCAATCCAGCGGCCAAGCAGGCAAACACCCAGATACATTCCATAGTGAACTAAACCAAGTAAAAACTCCACATCAAACAGGAGCGACCCGGCCGTCGCGCCGATTGCCAACATGGGGATCACACCTGTCAGCCAAGACCCAAGCTCCCATTTGTCGTTGAAGATATACTTTCCGATCGGCAGCCCCAACCACAACAGGGCGTAGATCGCGGTGCAAATCAAAACCCGATTTCGCAGCTCACTATTCTCAAAAGTTCCTAGTTCCGTGTCGCGCAACAATTGGAAAGCGGCGTAGATAATCGGCGGAGCGATCAACAATGCCGCAATCCCTAGCAACCATTCCGGGAACTTACTCGGATCTCCCCCACTGACGACTCGAAACATCAACGCGGCGAGCAGAAACCCGACAACACAGACGCCAATGATCGTGAGCTGAACTTGAGTGAGTTTGGTCTCGACTCGGCGAATCGGTTTGACGATCGCGCGACCTTGCGAATCTTTCGGCCCAGTATCCGGGGCCTGAATGACAACCTCTTCGTTTTTGTCAGGAACGCGAATCGTTTTCTTGCACTTGGGACACGGCCCCTCTTTACCAGCGAACTTGTCGCTAACGTTGAATCGGGTTCGGCAGTGACTACAAGTGACGCGGATCGGCATGGCTTCAGCTCAAATCCATCAGTTCATTTTCAGAAATCAATTTGAAGCCCTGTTGAGCCAGTGTTTCCTGAGCCGCATCGAGGTTGTCAACCATGATGGCAATCAAGTTTCGTTGTTGGCTTTTGGTCATCAGCGGAAACGATTGCAACAAGTTCACCTCGGCTCGTAGTAACGCCCCGCAAATATCGAGCAGCGGCTGATCCGAGTCCGGCAACTCTAATCCGATCAGATCGCTTTCGACCATCGCCAGACCGGCACGCTCCAGAATCTCGCGGCCTTGTTCGGGGTGACTGAGCACAAACCTGACGATACTGCATTCCGTCGAATCCAAGATGTTCATCGCCATGATGCGGACTTTAGAGCCCTGAAAGCGACGAAAAAGTTGAAACAATATCCCCACCCGATTTTCCAGGAATACGGTAAACTGCCGTAAAGCCGGATAATCGCGTCCACGCATGGTTGAGAAATCTACAACCGCTCCAAAATCTTCGCCTTGGCTCATCATGCCAACACTTTAAAGGAACCCCCGCTCTTGGTCAATCAGAATACCGACTTTCCAGTCGAACATGAAATCGAAATCCGGGTTCGCTACCAGGAAACCGACGCTCAAGGTCGAGTTCACCACTCGAACTATGCCAACTATTTCGAAATCGGACGCGTCGAAATGCTCCGCGCTTCCGGGCGAAATTACCGAGACCTTGAAGCTGCCGGGATAATGTTGGTCGTCGTTGAATTGTCGTGCAAGTATTTCCGTGGAGCGAAATATGACGATCTTTTGCGACTCAAGACAACAGTTACGAAAGCCCGTGGTGTTCGCATCACCCATCGTTACGAACTTTTTCACGAGCAAATGTTGCTGGCGGAAGGCGAGACGGTCGTTGCGGCCGTCGATTCGGCGGGTAATGTCGTCCGGCTGCCCGATTGGCTGAGGCTGTGATTTTGCATCATCGTCATGCCAAAGCCACGTCCAACTGGCAAACTTTGACGGTTACACAGTTTTTGCCCATTCCGAAGCTGGATAAGTTATACGGGTTGCTGTGGAGGGTTTAACGGCATCTGGGGATCAGTCCGATTTACTGAATTATCGGATTTAACCCGCGCGAAACGATCCAGCCCCTACTGGTGAAAATCGTGAACCGAACTGACCCACCAGGCGCGACTCGCTCATGCAGTTTCGATCTCATCTCCGTTCCAAGCCTTTGCTCAAATGGCAGATTTGCTTGGTGGTTTGCTTTTCGATAGCAACGCAATCAAACGGTGCTTGCGTTCATCCCGCAGAAAACCATCGGGTGACGCCGCTCGTTCAAGCCGTCAAAGGCTGTTCTGCATCCGTCGTCAATCTGCGCGGGCGAAAATCCGTTCCCGATGATTCCGACAGTGCTTTAGTCGGCGGTCAGAGACTGAAACAGGTCAATGGAATGGGAACGGGCGTCGTGATCGATTCACGAGGCTATGTCCTGACGAACTATCATGTTGTCCAAGGTGTTCGGGAAATCGAAGTCACCACCAGTAGCAACGAAAAAACAACTGCTCGTTTAATCGCACACGATCCAGCCAGTGATCTGGCGATTCTAAAAATCAACACACGAGAGCCGTTGCCCGAAATAAAACTTGGCACTTCATCGGATTTGATGTTAGCCGAAACCGTCATTGCTGTTGGCAACGCTTATGGTTATGAGCACACAGTCACGGTCGGTATCATCAGC
>JBGSKR010000286.1:0-10343 GCA_041741135.1 Mariniblastus sp. | reverse complement strand
GCGGCGCAGTAGCATCAGGATTTTCGACCTCACCTATCGTCATAACGCCCTGATGAACGACCGAAATCGACTGACTCAGAGTCGCGTTGACTTCATTTTTGGGGACCGCCGCCAAGTCATCGAGAAACACTTGGAATGTCGCTGGATTGGCCACCGTACTATCCCCTGCTTCGATGGCGATTCGTTGGTTTAAGGCACTCACGCTGTTCAAGTGAACATGATTTGCCGCGCCTAGTCCCAACTGCACCGCGTTGAGAGAACCAAGCGTTTGCTCAATGTGTCCCGTCGAGGTGGCAAACAACGTACCACTCACCGCCGTGCCCAGATCGAAATCATCGGTAGACATGTTGAGGGGACGATTGATGTCGATTGCTGCGACAGGAACGTTTCCGTTCAATTCCAACGAAGATTCGGCCGCAATCGAAGCATCCCTTGCCACCACGCCTAAAATGATTTCTCCACTCGGGTCACTACGAAGTTCGAACAAATCGTCTTCCTGGTTGCCGATGAACACATCATTGCCCGGCGCATCAAACTGCACTTGATTGACGAATATCTGAGCATTCGCGGTGTTAGTAATACTCCTCAAACTTCGTAGCACTAAACGGTCTGCGTTGATGCCTGTCGTATTGTCAAATGACGCGCCGTCAATCGATTGCGCTGAGACAACTGCAATACTAATGAAACCCGCAATAGACTCATCATTAAAGGCAACCAAGCCATCCGCAGATTCATTCGAGATCGCCAAAAAGTCAACGAAATTCTCATGTTCCAAAACAACATCAAATGCATCCTCCGGAAG
Source organism: Mariniblastus sp. (assembly GCA_041741135.1). GTDB lineage: Bacteria > Planctomycetota > Planctomycetia > Pirellulales > Pirellulaceae > Mariniblastus. The sequence goes on along the minus strand of JBGSKR010000286.1, from coordinate 9,541 downwards.
AAACGTCACCAGATTTCTATTCGCGTCAAACGCCGTTCCCGTTTGTCGAATGCCCAGTTCATCGGCCGTGATCGTTCCGCTCGCTGACTGTACGACATCGCCACTGGCTGTTAAGCGAACATCTGCAGTACCCGTACCCGCGTTCACCGCTTCTTCCAACTGCAAGAAACCATCGGTAGTGATCAGAATATCTCCGTCCGCCACGTCGCCCGCGCCTTCCACCACAGCACCAGTGAAAGTCGAAACGATCCCCGTGGTTACTCCGAATGAAACTCCACCAATGACTTGGCTGGTAACCGAAGTGATCGTCAAGTTTTGGATTGTCACATCGGGAAAATCATTGTTATTGAATGCAATCATCCCACCGTCAAAATCATTGCTGATTGCCAAGTGAGCGAGATCATTAACACCGCCGAGAATTACGTCAAACCGTGAATTGCTGTCCAGGTCATTGTCGCTGTCAAGCAATATCGCTTCCTGACGGACACCTAACTCGTCGGCGAAAATTCCGGCTGTAGCCGACTGGTGGATATCTCCATTAGCCATCAACCTCACATCGGCACTTCCTGCTCCCGCCGACACCGCCGCATCCAAACGCAAGAAACCATCCGCGTTCACCAAAATATCGCCACTGACAACATCGCCTGCACCCTGATCCACAAATCCGGTAAAGGTCGTCGTCAAACCCGTGGTGCTGGCAAAGGAGGCTCCATCAATCGTTTGCGCTGACACAGCAGCGATGGTCAGATCATCAACATCATTAAAGACCACCAAACCCGCCTCGGACGCATTCGAAATCGCCAAGAAATCAACGTCATTCCCCTGTTCCAGAATCACGTCAAAAGAATCAACCGGAAGAAATGTCACCAGATTTCTATTCGCATCGAACACCGTTCCCGTTTGTCGAATGCCCAGTTCATTGGCAGTGATCGTTCCCGTCGCCGACTGCACGATATCGCCCGTCGCCGTCAATCGAACATCGGCGCTTCCTGCACCGGCAGCCACCGCTTCTTCCAATTGCAAGTAACCATCCGTGGTGATCAAAATATCCCCGTCCGCCACGTCGCCCGCGCCTTCCGCTACGGCACCTGTGTAGGTCGAAACAATCCCAGTGGTTGCCCCGAATGAAACACCCACAATGACTTGGCCGGAAACTGCAGCGATCATCAAGTTCTGGATCGTTACATCGGGTGAATCACTATTGTTGAAAGCAATCAAACCGCCATCAAACGCATTACTGATAGCCAAGCGATCAATATCGTTGACTCCATCAAGAATCACATCAAAACGAGCATTCGCCACCGGCAAATCATCGCCAGCCGTAAAAACCGTCGCTTCCTGACGAACTCCCAACTCATTCGCCACAATTCCCGCCGTTGCCGATTGATGAATATCACCATCGGCCACCAAACGAACATCCGCCAAACCCGCACCAGCAGAAATCGTTTCGTTCAATTGCAAAAAACCACCTGCGTTAAGCAACACTTCGCCCGTGCCAAATAAACCGATGGTATAAGTTGTCACCACGCCGGTCGTCTCGGCGAACACATGACCGCAAAATGCAAACGCCGTCACGCTCCCGATCGTCAGATCACCGTCATTATTGAAGACTATCACTCCACCGTCAGAAAGATTGACCGCAGCGAACTCACCAATGTTATTTGCATCACCCAGCAGAATGTCGCCACCCAAAAGCCCTTCTTGCCGCACGCCCAGGTTGTCCGCAATGATCACGCTGCCCGCCGTCTGCGTCACGTCACCACTGGCGATGATCCGCACCGTCGTCGCCGTTACATCGCCAGTCAACTCAAAACTTCCTGTGGAAAAGAACGAAATGTTTCCATCGTTTGTTAAGAAAGCTGTCGTCGCCGCAAACGTAACGCCATCAATTGTCTGAGCCGATACGTCGCCGATCAAATAACCATCGACTTCTTGGAAATGGATATCTCCTTGGTTATTGAACATCGCAGCCACATCCACATTGTTGGCCTCGCACAAGTCAATATGGCCAATCGTTTCCTGACGCACGCCCAGTTCATTCGCAATGATCACACCGGCCACCGCTTGGGAAATCAAACCATCGGCCACCAAACGAACATCCGCCAAACCCGCACCAGCCGAAATCGATTCGTTCAATTGCAAGAAACCACCTGCGTTCAACAGCACATCGCCGTCGGAAACATCGCCAGCGCCTGTCGTCACCGCGCCCGTGAGAGTCGTCGTCACGCCCGTCGTCGCGTCAAAGTCAGCGTCGCTGCAAATCGAAACAGCGCTAATTGAGCCGATCGTCAAATCATCGACGTCCACCATCGCGATCACACCGCCATCAAACCCATTTGCGGCAGCGAACACTTCCACATCGTTGGCGGCATCAAGCACAATATCAAACCGATTGTTCGCATCGAGATCGTCACCGGCGGCGAAAACCGTTGCTATTTGACGAACGCCTAATTCATTCGCCGTGATGATTCCGGCCGCCGTTTGAAACACATCGCCGTCAGCCACCAGTCTTACATCGCCGGCGCCAGCATTGATGGCACCGGTCATGTTAATAAACCCACCAGCGGCGATCGCAATATTCCGCCCCACGTTGGAAACACCAGCCAACACAATGCCGTCGGCTTCGCAAATGAATACATCGCCGGAAACCGTGTTGGTCACGGTCAGCGAATCGACCGCCGTTCGTAAACCATTTGCAGAAGCACCGACGCCTGCCGCCGCGTTCACCACCAGATTGTTCGTGGTCACCGTCGTAACGGCGCCCGCCGTATTAGTCACCGAGCCGCGATCCGCATCAATCGCACCTTCGTTGTCGGCAGTTAGATTGACGAGATGAACACCACCACCTTCGGTCACGATACTGCCGGTGTCAAAAATCAGATCGTCACCCGCGATGAAGTCCAACGTTTCATTCGTCGCGGCGGTCAAAGTAATGATCGCATTGTTGTTGACCGTCAAATGATCACCAACCACCGCCGAATCACCGGCAGTAAACACAAACGAACCGGCCAAGTTCACATCGGCACTGATCGTCAACGGGCTATTCGCAATCAGCGATCCTGATCCGGCGCTAGAAGTCGCATCAACCGTCACGCCATTTGCCAGATCGGTGATGTTCACCGCTCCCGTTGAATTGAATGACAGGTTCTGAACTTGGATATCGATATCATCAAGCGCCCCCATCGAAGCGGCTGTAATATCAGCCCGCGTTCCAATCACATTCGCAATTTCAGCCGCCGTTCCATCGATCACATCGCCGGTCGCACTGATCGAAACATCGCCAGTGGTCGAAAGCAGACCAAGCGTAATATCTTCGCCGTCAGCGCCAATCGCCGACAGGTTAATATTACCTGTCGCTGAACTAATGGTGCTGCCATCTGAGATTAAAATTGATTCCGTTGCACCAACAGCGGTCGCATCATCGGAGTTTGCGGTCAACGACACGGATCCCGCCAATCCCGCTTGAACGCTTGCCGCGTTGCTCAACGTTACCGCATCAGCCGCTGTGAGCGAGATACCACCAGCGTCGGTCGTGATTGAAGCTACATCAACATTGACATCGCTGGTCGCACCCGTCGCCGACAATGAAATCACCGAAAGCAGATTCCCACCGAGGACTTCCAAATTTCCGGTGACGTCAATCGTGCCAGTCGCCGTTAGCAAAATGGAAGCATCTGGGCCAGCGGGCAGTGTATCATTGACGGTCAATCCTCCAGCCTGCAGATTCCCATCAATGTTGAGATCAATGGATTGATCGTTCAGCGAGAAATTGGAGATCGTAAAATTACTGATCGCGAAACTTCCACCTTGAGTAATCCCAATCGTATTTTCCCCATTGATCGCGACACCATCTGTCAAAAGTCCCCGATCGACTTCCAGGGTCGTGCCGGCAAAGCTGATACCGGCTTCGACGATCCCTTCCCAATCATCAGGGCCGCCGATCTCGAACACAAAAACATCATTGCCTGCATCTTCGGAAAACGTCAAATCCTGATTTGCCTCGAAACCATTCAGCGAAAGAAGTCCGTCTGCAAAGGTGAAGCTGGCACTCAACACTTGGCGTGGCTCAAGTTTTTGGTAACCCATCTGCGCGGTTAGTCCCGGCAACTCGCAGCTTGGAAACTTCTTACCCAAATCCTCGCTTGTGGTGACAGGTTGTCGTTGTTTCGACGGATGAGCAACACGTTCAAAGAACTTCTTGAAGATAGGCATGAGCCAACTACCTTGGAAAAAATGCTGTGCAACACTAACGAATCGAGGCCAAAACGGCGCGGAATGGCACCACCGAATCGAAAGGTTAAAATCGTCAATCTTGATTCGGATTTTATTATATTCGACGATTCTCCCGACACTAAAAAAATATCAAGATTTATTCAGGTTGCAAAACGTCGTGCTGACCGGCCTGTGAAAAAGCAGAACAAAATTTCGCTCGAGCGTGACCCGGTCGGTGGAAGTGAGTTGCAATTCTTCTGGTCTGATTAACGAGATCCCGAAATCCCGCCGTTTTTCGGGGCGCCGTCATCCCTGCTATCGGCTATAATCGCGCCATGCAGTCACCCAAAACTGACTGATCTTGATTGGGCAACTGCCGCTTTAGCGCAATTATGACAATGATAACGGTTCCCCTAATACCGCCGGTTTTAAAAGCAACCGATTACCGATTTTAAACTCATACTCAATTACTTGAGTTTGCCTTCCGAGTATCGCCTTGATCCATCCAAACTGCTAGCAAACTCCGAACTTAGAGCCAAACCACGGAATTCTTCCTTAAGAGCCTGCCATGACGCGACTACTGACCCGTTCCACCATTCTCGCACAGTCAATCGCTGTTCGCGAAACGAGTTACTTCATCGCCATCGCTTTCTTCGCTCTTGGATTTGCCAATTCACCAGTCACCGGCCAAGACATCGGAAGAACCGGTTCAATTACATCCAGTCAAAATGACATTCCCCAAACCAAAATTGAGCTAACTAGCGCAGCCGTCGGTTCGGTTTCTGATTCACAAACGGTCACCATCGAGTCTTCGATCGTCAAATTGATCGATAGCGTCGACGTTCCCGCCGAAATCGCGGGGGTGCTCTCGACCTTGAGATTTCGGGAAGGACAAATGGTGCAGGCGGGTGAGGTTTTGGCCAACATCAATAGCGAAGAACTGGACCTGCAACTCGAGCGTGCGGAAATCGAAAATCGAATCGCGCGAGCTTCGGCGGACAACGATATTGATGTTCGCTTCGCTGAAAAATCTCTCGAAGTTGCCGTCTCTCGAGTCGATCGCTCCAACCGGTCCAACGAGCGAGTTCCCGGTGTCGTTCCAGCAGCGCGACTAGAGGAGCAAGAATTGGAAGTTCATCGCGACCGCTTGCGGGTCGAGCAAGCTGATCGAGACCGCAAAACTTCGGCGATGCAAGTCGAACTGACGACTACGGATGTCGAGATCTCAAAACTACTGAAAGAGAAAGCTTCCGTCCGATCTCCGATTGACGGAATGGTCGTATCGATCTCGGCGAAAGCTGGCGAATGGGTCAAACCGGGCGACGCCATCATCAAGATCGTGCGGCTAGATCGCCTGAAAGTCGAAGGCTACTTGCCCGCGAAAATTGCCAACCAAATTCGGATTGGCGATCAAGCCACCGCCATCATTCAACAAGACTGGCTCAAAGACCATCCCTTTCCCGGAAAAGTCATCTTCATTAATCCGGAAGCCAATCCGGTCAATTCTCATGTTCAAGTCTGGGTCGAAATTGAAAATCAGGAACTGAAATTGGTTCCTGGATTGGAGTCGACGCTGACGATCGACTATTTGAAGCAGTAAAGCGTTGTCCACCCAAACTCTTCGCACTTCAACCGCTCCAGCCATCCGCGTTCGCGCGCGACGCGATTTACAAGTCTTCCCGCGCGACTCCGGGCTCGAACGTCAATGGGTTGTCAAAGACCCCGTTTCGTTTAGCCACTTTCTATTTTCCGACCAAGAAAAATACCTGCTGGAATTGTTCGATGGAAATCGAACTTTGGCAGAAGTTCGTACACTCTGGCAGCAACATTTTCGCACTCATTCGCTAACCGAGAATCAGCTCGAACTGCTTTCTCACCGATTCATTCGCGACAAATTAGTGATTGTGGAACAGTTTGGTGCCGGCGTTCGGTTGCACAAGGATCAGCAGCGAACCAAATCCGCGCAACTGGCGACGAAACTTTCTTCGCCCCTCGTGGTGAAACTTGGCGGCATTGATCCTCGAATTGTTTTGGACTGGTTATGGTTACCAGGAGAAATTCTGTTCAACCGCTTTGTGGTCATTTTCAATTTAATCGTGGCGGTGCTGGTGTTCGGAGCCATGCTTGGGAATTTTGAGCTGATTGCAGAGCGAGCGGGAACGTTGGCGGAATTTTTCTCGGTCAAAAACTTGCTGCTGATGTCCGTCATCGTTTTGGTAGTGAAGATTTTCCATGAATTGGGACACGCCGTCGCTTGCCGCAAATATGGTGGCGAGTGTTTCGAGATCGGAGTGTTGCTGTTGGCATTTTTTCCAACGTTGTACTGCGACGTGACGGATTCTTGGACTTTTGCCAATCGCTGGAAACGCATCATGGTTTCGTTCGCTGGAATTTATGTGGAAATTTTGCTGGCGACGGCGGGCGCCATTCTGTGGTTGCTGACCTCGCCTGGGTTGGCGAATACAGTGTTTTTTAATCTGGCAGTGATGTGCTCGGTCAGTACGCTGTTTATCAACGGTAATCCGCTGCTAAAGTATGATGGCTATTACATCTTCTCGGATTTCTTTGAGCAGCCTAACCTTTCAGAGAATGCCAAACAGAGTTTTCATCGCTGGCTGGCTCAGTTTTTCTTCGATGTCGATCCGTCACAATCCGGCGCCAATACTTCTTCAACTTCACTTTCGTCTGGGCGATGGTTGACTCTGTTCGGACTTTGCTCGATGCTGTATCGAGTGTTTGTGATTGTTTCGATCACCATTGGCGTTTCCGTGTTACTAAAACACTTGGAGTTTGGAGCTTTTGGTGACGCCATCGTGTTGATGCTCTTGGCCACCATCGGATTTCGCATGTTGAAACAACGACCTAAACTACGTCAAGACGTGTGGCGACGATTTAGCCTGTGGCGATCATTAGCATCGCTGGCGCTTCTTGGATTTTTGGTGTTTGCCTGCTTCGTGATTCCCCTGCCCTCGCATCGATATTGCCAATTCTCCGTGGCGGCTGATCGCTCGGCGGTCGTTTACGCAGCACATGATGGCCGTGTGAGTTTGTCTGTCAGCCCGTATACGATAGTCGAAGCGGGCAATGTTGTTGGCCTGATTGACCAGCCCGAATTGCAGCAGCGACAACAACAAACGGAGGCTAAACTGAAAAATTTGCAGGAACGAGCGAAGCGACTGGTTCTTCGCTTCGAGCAATCACCCACGGTCGCTTCCGATTTGCAATTGCTCAAAAATGAAATGCAAATACTCGAAACGCAATTGAAGAGTTTGGAAACGGAACGGCAAGGCCTGACGCTGACCGCGCCGCTAACCGGAATGGTGCGGCCATTTCCTCTGCCACCTCAGCAGTCTCCAGCACAACTCGGATTGCCGACCATGCCGGGTTCATTGTTCGAACCGGCAAACAAAGACGCGCTTGTCCGTCGCGGGCAACCCATCATGGCCGTCGAAGGACCGCAGAGAAAACTTGTGTCTTACCTCGGGGAGAAAGACGTCGAGTTCTTGGCCGTCGGTCAAACCGCTACGTTGCGCTTCGACGCAGTTCCCGGCCAGCTCTATTCCGGCACCATCTCCGAGATCATCGAGATCGACGCACAGCTTGATTCGTCGGAAACAGAATTTTCTGGCCTCGAAACCTTTGTCGATCAAACAGGCGATACGAAGACATTGCAAACTCCTTATCGCGTGATCATTGCGGTTGATGCATTGCCAACCGCAATCCCCATCGGCTCCGGCGGACGAGCGAGGGTTTCAATTCCCATGAAAACCGTTTCGCAGAAAGTCTGGTTCCTGCTCGACCGCTGGTGGCTAGAACGAAATTATTGAGACAATCACGCTTTCAACAATCCCTTCAGGTAATCGCCATACGGACTGTTGGCAAATTTGTTGGCCAACACGTCCAACTGCTTTGCATCAATGAATTTTCGGTTGTAAGCCATCTCTTCAATGCAGCCAATTTTTGTGCCTTGCCGTTCTTCGATCACTCGCACAAATGTGGAGGCCTCGTTCAATGCCGCAAAGGTTCCTGTGTCCAGCCAAGCGATACCGCGATTAAAGATCGCGACCTCCAACTGACCTCGCTGCAAGTATTCTTGATACACCGACGTGATCTCGTACTCACCGCGCTTTGATGGCTGAACTTTTTTCGCAATCTCGACGACGGAGTTATCAAAAAAGTACAAACCCGGCACCGCGTAATTAGATTTCGGTTGGCTTGGTTTTTCTTCAATTGATCGCACGCTACCGTCCTCGGCAAACTCGATCACGCCATATCGCTGGGGATCGCTGACGGGGGCCGCGAAGACCACCGCGCCGACCGGATTCCGATATCGCCGAATCAGCGCGCCAAACCCAGCGCCAAAAAAAATGTTATCGCCCAGAATCAGCGCCACGCTGCGATCACCGATAAACGACTCGCCAATCACGAACGCTTGAGCCAAACCTTCCGGCGCGGGTTGCTCCGCATAAGAAAACTCGCAACCGAGCGAACGCCCGTCGCCCAACAACCGCTCGAAGTTCGGTAAATCTTGTGGCGAAGAAATGATCAGAATCTCTCGAATGCCCGCCAGCATCAAAGTCGACAGCGGGTAATAGATCATCGGCTTGTCGTAGACAGGCACCAATTGCTTGGACATCGCCAAAGTAATCGGCGCCAACCGCGTCCCCGAACCACCCGCAAGAATAATACCGACCATCAAATCATTTCCGAAAGTTAGAAGTTTCTTCGCCACGAATTGCACGAATCATCACGAATTTAACTCGGCTTTCATTCGTGTCAATTCGTGCGATTCGTGGCAAAATCTCGCTCTCCCAAAAACTCCGCGATTCTCCGCTCCTCCGCCACTCCGCGTTTCAAAACGACATGATAAAACTGCCAATCTTCAATCAAAAACTCGCCGTCCTCGATTTTGATTGACAACGTGATGCGGGCCATCGACCAATTTGACTTCTTCGACATTTAGCTACACGCCATCGTTGAGTTCGCGACCTAGAAAGCCTGAACCGTTAACCGACAAAAAAGGCTGGCCTCAGTGTTTTACGACCTTGGCCAGCCCTCTTAAAATTCACTTTAGTTTGCGAAATACAGTCTGCGTAACCGAAACGTTTATCGCTTGCGTCGTCGCAGCAAAGTCACCAAACCGGTCAGCAACAAAACTCCAGCGCTTCCTGGTTCGGGAATCGCCGACGCGACTCCAAACGCAGCCAACGCCTGCGAATCAAAAACTGCTTCGTCCATCCCATGATTGAAGATGAACCAGACTGGTTCAGAAGTTAGATCAGCAATGTCCGTTGTGTTGCCATCAAAGAAGCTCTGCATTTCGAACATC
>JBGSKR010000285.1:0-4959 GCA_041741135.1 Mariniblastus sp. | reverse complement strand
GCTTTCCGAGTTGTTGTTTGATGCGGGCGTGGCGTTCGGGGAGGAGTTGGTGGCTGGTTCTGCTGCTGGGGTTTCGGGTGGCGAGGTGATGGTGGGAGTGGTCGCTACGCCAGTGTCTACTTTCGATGGACGGATGGCGGCGTGGGCTGCCCGCTGGGCCGCTTCTGCGTCGGCTTTTTTGCGAGCCATGATCTCTTTGAGCAGGTCGATGCGGTTGCGAATGGCTTCGGCTCGGTTTTCTGCTTCAATCTGTTGTAGACGCTGATCAGATTTAGAAGTTGGTACTTTGGTGGGCGAAACTGGTGGAGTGGGTTGGAGATGCGAGTCGTCATTCTTGTCTTCCGACGTCGGAGCTTCCAACGAGGGATCAACAACGATGGCTGGATTCAAGGACAGTGGCGGATCAAGGTCAACAGGCGCATCGACCGATTGGCCAGACGCGGTGGAGTTCGCGCCGCACAGCAAGCAGCCAATTAAGAAGGCAGCATAAATAGCGCCCCTCAGCTTTCGCAAGGAACGTAGCCGAAATGAGTTGGTCGATGACGGTCGCATGGTAAGATTTGTCAGATGAGTCATTGTTTCTCACCGGTGAGTTGGACGGATTGGGTCGGAATCATACCGGCAAAACAAAGCGCGGCAGAATGGTGTTCACCAAGATTGCGATAAGCGCGGCCCATCGCATCGAGTGTCGTTTTTTTGGCAGCATCGCTGAGGCTGCGACCCCATAGTTGTTCACAGATCATGATGCAGTCACGGTTGCGCTGTCTCGTGACATAAATTTGCGCCAGTTGCAGGAGCGAATTCTCCAGCCACTGATCTTCGTCGCCTTCCATCAGGAATTCGAAAATGGGCGTGGCTTTTTCCAGGTTGCCAGCGTATGTGAGTTGCACCCCCAGTTCAAACAAGAACCTTCGACGCCAGGTGGCGATGGTGGTGCTATCGGCAGCGAGGGTCAGTTTCTCAATGGCACGTTCCTGAAAGCCCAGTTCTTGGTAAGCGCGGGCGGCAATGTAAATGTCGAGAAAATTTTCGTATTGGTTATCGGGAGCCATGGCGACGGCGGCGAGCAAGCGATGGCTCTCGATATCGCGACTGATTTCATCGGTGACTCCAACAAAGCGTGCGTAGCAGCCCAGCACAGCAGCAGTCGGTTCGAGTTCGGTCCCCTGAAACGCGCGGTGGTGGGTGAACAGAACTTGATTGGCACTAAAGGGTTGGTTGGAAAGCAGATAGGCGCGGGACATCGTCAGCGCGGCTTGACGTTTTTGTTGATCTGTGTGAGCCAGTGAAAGCGCGCGACCCGAGGCTTTGATGGCATCGTCCAGAATGCCAACTTCCAAAGAAAGTTGCCCTACGAGCCAGTATCCGGTTGACTGAAATTGGGTATCGTACGATTGATCGACCGCATGATAGAAATGGCGAATGGAATTTTCGTTTCGTCCCAACTGCATTTCAACTTTCCCGATGTTGAAGAATAATCGCGCCAGCATTTCGTCTTTGGGGTTCAGATTCGAAAGTTCTTGATACTGATTGGCGGCTCGATCAAGATCACCGCGAATGAACTTGAGATTGCCGCGAGACAAGAGCGCTGACATCTGTCGATAGTCGCCGGGAAACGCAACGTTGAAACGCCGAAAAGCCCGCTCCATCGCGGACTGCCAAAACTCTTTTACGAGTGGGTCGCTGTCAGGTTCATCGAGTGACAACAGGTGTATGCCTCGGTCGTCCTGATACCAAAACAGTTGGAGCGGGATCAGCAAATGGTCGAGCAGTTGGCTGGCGGAAGCTTCGGTGACGTGTATTGATTTTGAGCGACCGATGATTGCCGTACGCGCTTGGTCGCTTGCGAACAGTTCGAGCTCGCACGCAGCCGTCAAGTTCTTGGTGATCACCGAAAGGGGTTGCAGTCCTGAGTCGACGTCGACAATCATCAAATCGATTGAATCATTCGGGCGTTGCAGAACCGTGATTCTTGGATGATCGTCAGTGAGCGTGGTGGACGAGAATACGGACGCCGGAAGTTGGTGCGTGGGCACGGAAGAGTTCTTGTCGCCGGTCGAGGCCTGAAACGTGCTGGAAGATCCTTTGGAAGTTTGATTCTGAAACTTTTCCCCGACGGCAGCGTTGGAGTTGAGCAATTCCAAAATCGGCGCCAGTTCGGGTGGCGTGTTCAAAAAGGAAACGCCGTCCGCCCGATTCAAATCGTAGTGGTAATCTTTGAGCGCGAGGTCTTGGATCGCGACGCCCAATTGGTAATTGATCTGGGCTTGAATTTCTTCTGGCATCTTTGTTTTGCCCAGCGACTCAATAAACAGGTCGCTGAGGATGTGCAATGCTTCGCGGCGGTTGCCACGTTCTATCCAGGTGCGACTGATTCCCGACAGCGCGAGCAGGCGGTGATTGGTTGTAGCGGGTTTGTCGAGTGCGCGGCGATAGTGCTGAGCCGCGACGGCGGGCCTGTCATCGAATTCGGCGCACAACCCTAACCGGATGGCAATATCGCTGGTGATGCGGCCGCTGATCTTTTGGCATTTTTGAAATCGCAACGCGACCGTCGTAAAGTTTCCGGCAACCAGATAGATATCGCCTTCATTGCGAAGGCTGACGATTTGCTGTGAGTGTTCGTTAAAGTCTTCGAGGTCGAGCGATTCGTTCGTGGGCGAGTTCTGAGATTGATACTTTCTCAGTTGATACTGTTGAGGTTGATCGTTAGCAGACGGATCACTGAAGCCTTGATCTTGAGACGTTGAACTATCCGTTTCATAAACCATCGGGACTTGGGCTTGAGTGCCGTCAGTCGCTAGCTGCTGGCTGCTATTGCCGTCAGCGACCGTTGCCATCGGAGGCTCGCGCGTTTCGGTAGCGGTCGAATCGTCCTTGGAGGCAGGAAAAAGTAGATAGCCCAATCCCCCCATGACGCCAGCGGCGAACAACGCGAACAAAATTAAAGGATTTCTGGGCGGCATGTGGAGTCAAAATTGCCAAAAACACGTTGTCAGCACATCGATTAGCTTGCGTAATCGGAAAAGTCGGCCTGATTGGTAATGGCATCGACGCAAAATGTCGATTGTCTTTAAGAATTATTGGCAAGTCTTTGACTCTGCACACGATCACAACAACTGTCGAACCAATCCACAAAGGATATCACCATGGAAATTCATAATCATGGAAAGATCTTAAAAACTCCATTCATTCTCAAGGCTGGCCTTAGCGGAAGCGAAGCTGGTGGTGTGAGTCGTGAAGCGGGTATCGAACAAACGGAACAGGTGCAGCCTGCCCGCTTGATCGAGCGATTGCGAGGCGATGAAGAGATTCGGAACCGTAAGTTGGTTGAAATTCAGGCCAAGGTCCACGCCGGCGAGTATTCGACTCGTGCAGCGGTGGAGAGAGCCGCAGAACAGATCGTTGGTCTGTAATTTTCGACTGACAAGGCGCTCATCCGCCAGGTCACGAGCTTAAGTAAAAGAACAGTAAGGATACTGTTCGGGTAAGCATGGAAGCGTAGTTCAAACTATTCGTTCACATGTTCTACTCTCGGAGATCCTTACTATGTTAGGTCTAGCAAACAACGTCGGTGCTCTTAACGCTCAAAACAACTTGAGCAAAGCATCAAACAAACTCAATTCGTCCATTGAAAAACTTTCCTCCGGTTTCAAAATCAACCGCGGTGCCGATGGCCCAGCGGCATTGGTGATCTCGGAAAAACAACGCGCTCAAATTGCTGGTCTTAAAGCAGCAATTGATAATACTGAAAAAGCCGTCGCCGTCGTTCAAACGGCTGAAGGTGCTCTTGGAGAAATCAACAGTCTGTTGGTTAAAGTCCGTAGTCTCGCGATCGACAGTGCCAATGCAGGTGTGAACGATGAAGACGCTTTGGCAGCTAACCAAGCTGAAATCACCAACGCCTTGGAAACCATCGATCGTATCGCCAACAATACCCAGTTCGGTCAAAAGAAACTGCTGGACGGGTCCTCTGGTGTTTCCGGTCAAAGTTCCGATGCCGATGCGCTGACTTTCTTGAAAGCTAGTAGTACTTTGGAAGCCGGCTCGTACGCAATCGCCGTCACGACGGTTGGTGAACGTGCGACTGCAACCGCCGGTTCTGCTCAAGGCACGAATGCTCTGGCTGCCGATGAAGTTCTAACCATCAACGGCGTTGCGATTCAATTGTCAACGGGCGACTCGCAAGCCAACGTAATCACCAAGATCAACGCGGTATCGAGTCAAACCGGTGTGACTGCCGCAGACGACAGTGGATCAACTCAGTTGTACACGAACGCATTCGGTTCGGCCGCCGAACTGACTGTTATTTCGGATACGGCTGCCGCCGTAACCAGTTCTGGCTTCGGCACGACACTCGTCACTGACACTGGTGTCGATGTCGCTGGAACCGTCGGAGGCAACGCTGCCACCGGTCGCGGCAACGTGCTGACCGGATCGACTGGCGACACCGAAGGACTTTCGGTTCAGTTGCTGGCTTCGTCCGCCGACGCAACGATTACGGAAACGGGTGCCGTGGGTAACATCGCGATTTCCAATAACTCACTGGTATTCCAAGTTGGTGCTAACGCAGGTCAAACCGTGGAAATCGGAATCAACTCAGTTGCTTCACAAGGTCTCGGCGTGAATGTTGCTGATAACAGCTTTGCCAACCTGTCGGAAATCAACGTCATGTCAGCTCAAGGTGCCCAAGACGCTTTGGGTATTCTCGATGCAGCCATCAACGAAATCTCCAACCTTCGCGGTACACTCGGTGCTTTCCAAGGTAATACTTTGGAATCGACCGCCAGCAACATGCGAACGACTTTGGAAAACACCGTTAACGCCGAATCGGTGATTCGTGATACTGATTTCGCAGAAGAGATCAGCAATTTCACCAACAGCCAAGTTTTGGTTCAAGCAGGAACATCAATTCTTGGAAGTGCGAATCAGTCTTCCCAGTTGATCCTGTCACTGTTG
>JBGSKR010000284.1:0-1639 GCA_041741135.1 Mariniblastus sp. | reverse complement strand
CTTGACTGAACTCGCCTTAAACTGGTTTATCAAGGAACATTAGTTTCAACAGGCGCTCCATCAAACTTCTTCGGAAGTACAATCTTAAAGAGAAAGGCAGACCATGAAAATTCAAGACTTAAAGAACCCCGTTATCGTCCCTTGGGATTTTTCTGATCTTTCGCGTGAGGCGTTGCTGCGGGCAGTTGAGATGGTCGGCGATTCGTCGCTGCTTCGCGTGGTGCATGTCTCTCATATTCCTTCGCCCTATGAGTATGGAATCGTGTTTGATGGAATTTCCGAACAATCGATGGCAGCCGAATTGACTAAATCGTTCCAGAAAGCGATCGAGTCGGAGCCAGTCCTCAAGAATCTTGAGCTCGTGGTTTTGTTCGGCGATCCGGGCCATGAGATTTGTGATTACGCTGGCAATGAGAAGGCCGAAATGATTGTGGTGCCTTCACACGGTCGATCCGGGTTTACCCGATTGTTATTGGGAAGCGTTGCCGAGCGCATCGTTCGCTTCGCGCCTTGCCCGGTGTTGGTGCTGCGAAGTGCGTCCATCGATGAGTGACAAACGAATTTATCCGCCGACGGATGCTTCGCCGAGAATTTCATTCGCGTACAGCGCAATCTTTTGATAGATCGATTTCGCGTCTTCTTCATCCACCCCAATTTCGCGCAGCGTCTCGACCAAGTGCTCGGTGAATTGCGTCAAGTGAGTTCGGCGAATACCACGCCCCCGATGCGACTCGAACAGCTCCAGCTTCGTTGTTAGTGGTGGACCGTCAAGCGCCGCCGAAAAGAATGCGGCTTGCATATTTTGCAGTTTTTCGACCGATGTATGCTCGAAGAACGGTTGCAGTTCTGGATCAGCCAATACGCGCTGATAGAAGTGCGTGATCAGTTTTTTAATCGTCGGCTCACCGCCAATTTTTTCATAGAGTGTGATCATGATTGTTGTTCGTGGTTGGCTAAGAATTTTTGATTGTCTAGAACTGATACTTGGCAAGTCGCAAATGCTGATGACAATCAATACATCGTGTTGACATTTCATAAAAACGAAGCGCCGTGGCTTCGACATTTTCCGATTCGGCGGTGATCTTCAAACGTTTCAAAGAGGTCTTGAACTCTTCGGTCAAACGTCGGTAATCTTCGTTATCAATCGTGACCCATTCTTCCGCTTCTAGCAATTCTTCTGTGTCGCGGATGCTGCGTTTAATCATGTCAAAATCGCGAATGGTCAGCCCTTCAAAAATGTTTTGAGAGTAAAGTAGTTTGGTTCGCATGAAATCGCGTCGCTCGATCGCCGAATCGTCGGGAACAGGGATTTGTGGCTGGGCCGAATCGTCGGGGACGTCCGATTCTTTGTTCGACTGCTCGGACTGAGCGGCCAAGAGTACCGTGAGCGGAAGAAATGTCAGCAGGAGCAGTAGGCAGATTTTTTTCATCTTGACGTTCCATTGTGGAGGGCGAGTTGTTTTCCTGATAGGCAAAGCATTCTTCGTGCCAGTTTAAGGGGTTGGCGGACGCAAATGCAACCAAGTACCGGGCGAGAAGCTATTGACGAGAGTTTTTCGTAGCTGCGGTGGCTAGGCGGCGGAAACCACCCTCTGGCGGGCCTCGCTACATCGGATTCTGATGCTTCGTGGCTAATGCA
>JBGSKR010000283.1:0-1990 GCA_041741135.1 Mariniblastus sp. | reverse complement strand
GCAATTTCATTGTTCTCAGGCTGCGGCGGTAGTGATCTAGGACTGGAGCGTGCAGGGATTGCAGTTATTCGCGCCATCGAGAAGAATCGCTCGGCGTGTGACTTTTACGAGCACCTCCTTAAATCGAATGTTATTGAGCAGGCGGATATTCAATCTGTCGATGTGTTTGGAAAAGCAGATATTCTAGTGGGGTGCTATCCATGCCAAGGTTACAGTCAAGGAGGCAAGCGAAAATCGTCCGAATCGATTAACTACCTGTATCGAGAATTTGACAGAGCGCTTCGCCAAGTTAAACCAGTTGCTTTCATCGTCGAGAATGTTGACGGAATGCGATTTTCTCAGAATAACCATTTACTTCAGAACCAACTCTGTCGATTCCGATCTGCGGGATACCGAGTCAGCTGGAGAATTTTGGATGCGAAAGATTTTGGTGTCGCACAGAGTCGAAAGAGACTTTTCATAGTTGGCATTCGGTCAAGTGAGGGTAAACGGTTTGAGTTTCCAAACCCTACGCACGGTCCAATGGGAACTAAACCGTATCGCACTCAAAGAAACGCGATTTGGCGATTCCGGGAATCTACCGAAAATGAGTTTAATGATGAACCATTTCACTGGTACTACTTATCACGCAACCGGAGAAAAGATTGGGATGAACCATCGGCAACGGTTGTCGCACGTGACAGGCACGTCGGCCTACACCCAGACAGTCCAAGGCTAATTCGTTTAAGCACAGACGAGTGGATCTTCTCAGAAACTGAAAATACCGGGAGGCGGCTCTCTTATCTTGAATGCGCGGCCCTTCAAGGATTTCCTGCTCCGAAAAAGTTTAAGTCGCAATCGCTCGCACTTCGATATCGAGCAATAGGCAATGCAGTGCCTCCCCCACTTTTTGAGGCTGTTTGCAACTCTCTTAAGGATCAACTTAGGAAGCGAAACCGTTCATTTTGAATTAACAACTTCAAACTGCGGTACAACGATCTTCACAAATTGTTCAAGCGGCAGTTCTCTTGAAACATCGTTCGCATGGGCTTCTGCGACTAATGTAATTCTGGTCCGATCAAAAACCAAACCCGCCTGTCTATTGACTTGAGCGAAGTGCAAGTCATTGGGGATGTGCCTTGGAGTGCAGAACGCTCGCAAGGGCTGTGCATAGCAAACGGGCTTTATCCATTTAGCAAGTTTTTGAAGTCCAGCATCGAGGTCGTGCAATTTGGCTTCGAAATTATCACCACAGGCACACTGTCCTAAAACGAAAAGTCTTCCCGCTCGATTATCGAGAACTTCTTTCCAGGCAACAAAATCTAGTCCTTCATCTTTCACTTGTGCAGGATCGGGATCGTCTTCAAGTCCATAATCTGGTGACCAATTCCACTCATTGGTCTTTTGATTAAGCAATGTGATCACCTGCTTGAATCGTTTCGGTTGCTCACCCAATGGCGGCCAACCTGTTCGCATACTCTGAGATCCATGTCCAAGAAAATACCTAAACAGAATTGTCATCAATTGTTCAAAAGCAACAGGCAATTGAGCGAACTCTCCCGTATTCAAACTGGTGGCCTGTGAAATCGCCAAGCAAAACTCATACGCAAGACTGGTGGTGCTACGGTAAATCAACTGACCATCGTCAACATCGAAAGGATAGAACTTGCCAAGAGTCACTTTCCGCCGTGTAATCTCAATGCCCAAATCGCTAACCGCATTGTCTAAGGCGAAATCAAGTGAAGCCCATTCCTCAACGGTTAGTGGATCACTCGTTCGGTAGTCATCCAAAGCTTCAGCAATTCGGTCATCAAATGTTCCTGCATCCAGCGAAGCACGACCATACGTTAAAGCGCTTAGCTCGGTCTGATCCGCGTTCTCGGCAATTCGATTGTCCTGACGGCGGTCTGCCCATCGAGCGTTCGCAAATGCCATTTGGGCTATTCCCCGTCTTGCATCAGGTCGAAGAGTTTCTTGTTCACTTCGTTGGCAAGACTTCGGACTTTTTTAC